>JANMDA010000291.1:0-2054 GCA_031376085.1 Chloracidobacterium sp. | reverse complement strand
ATCGTGCAGCCGGCTGGCGGCTCTGCGTGTACGGCTAATGCCTGTTTCGATCAGGTGGGAACATTAAGCAGTTCGATGTCGATCACGCCGAATACGTCTGAATCGGGACACTTTATTATCTCTGCATTCCAGGCGGCATCTCTCTCGGGAGCCGGAACCCTGCTGAATCTGAAATTCAATATAGTTGGAACGCCGCCGCAATCGACGCCGCTTACCTTCCAGGATTACACGGGTGTTGGCGGTATTTTCCATCCCGGATTCCAATGGAACGAAGGCGATCCGCCGGCACTGACTACCAACGGCAGCATAACGGTAACCGGGGCCACACCGACGGCATCACCGAGTATAACGGCAACTGCAACCAATACGCCGACGAATACACCGACATCGACATCGACGTCAACAAATACGCCGACGAGAACGCCGACCAGCACTCCGACAGCGACAAACACGCCGACGAATACTCCTACATCGACAGCGACAAATACGCCGACGAGAACACCGACCAACACGCCGACAGTGACAAACACGCCGACGAATACACCTACGTCGACGGCAACCGCGACGGCAACTGCTACCGGAACTCCGCCGCCGCCGACTGTCCAGTTCAGCTCGACGACGTATATCGAGGATGAATCGCAGGTTGCTATCATTACGATAAATCGCACGGGCGATCTATCCGGCACAACGACGGTGAACTTTGCCACATCCAACGGCACGGCTACCGGAGGAGCGGCTTGTACATCAGGAATTGATTACATCAGCGTTTCCCAGCCGGTGACCTTTGCTCCGAATGTGGCAACGCAAACGGTAAACATCACGATCTGCGGCGATTCGCTTACCGAACCAACACAGACCGTCAATCTGACATTGACCGGTGCGGCGGTTGGCACGCCGGGAACGGCCGTTCTTAGTATCAACGATACTGCAAATGTTTTCCGTAACACGGCCAGCATTTGCACTACGCTTGGGCAACCGGCTTCGCCGTATCCATCGACGATCCTTGTCTCAAACGGCCCGGTTCAGATCGGAACACTTCGTGTGACGTTATATGATGTCACTCATACGAATCCTGATCATATGGACTTCCTGCTTGTCAGCCCGACCGGACGTCAAATGATCGTCCAGTCAGATGCCGGCGGCAATTTGAATCTGGCGACGGCGGTCACGCTGACGTTCTCAGATCTGGCGACTCAGGTACTGCCTGATTCGGCACCTCTCTCAACGGGAGTGTTCGAACCGACGAGTTGGGAGCCGGGCCAGGCGAGCTTCGCGGCTCCGGCACCTCCGGCACCTTATAACGAACCGGGCAGTGCACTTGGCGGCACTGGAACACAGACACTTGCCGGCAACTTCCGTTTGACCAATTCAAACGGCACTTGGAGCCTCTACATGCGTGATGATGCCGGATTGTTCAATGCTCCGACAGCCATCACGGGCTGCGTTGGCGGCGGATGGGGAATTGAATTCCTGACATCGACTGCTGCGAATGCATCTATCTCAGGACGAGTGATGACTGCAGCAGGTGCTGGTATTAGAAACGCCCGAGTTGTGATCACCGGTAATTCGCTTATTGAGCCGCGTGTCACGACGACGGGTTCATTCGGTTACTTTACACTTGACGGCCTCGCAACCGGCGAAACCTATGTTGTAACCGTGAATTCACAGCGTTACACCTTCTCAACACCGAGCCGTGTGATCAGCCTCGTCGACAATGTCGTCGATGCAGATTTCATCGCTGATCCTACAGAATAAGGATCCGATGTAATCGGTAAGTTACCGCTCAGTGTTTTATAACCAAATGCAGCTATATCCGAGAAGGGTATAGCTGCATTTCACATCATTTCCTATAAGAAAAAATACTATGAGTATAAAGTCAGCAGCGCGGTTTTTGGTCGTTAGTTTATTAGTCCATGCATTTATTGCGCACGGGAGTTTGCTTGCGCAAACCGCACAACAGTCGTCGATAAATGCCGCTATCCGTAAGGAAGGAATGGAGAATTCAAAAATAATGAACACGCTCCATTATTTTACCGACCTCTACGGCCCGAGAC
>JANMDA010000283.1:0-16335 GCA_031376085.1 Chloracidobacterium sp. | reverse complement strand
GCCTAACCAAATCGTTTGACTGCACGGGCCTTTGCCCGCTGAGCCTCAATTTCACGATCACGCGGCTGTGCTGTCGTCACAAGAGAATTCAGCATTTCCTGCGCTGCGGCGGCAACACGTTCGAACGCCAGATAAAAAGCTTCTTCATTAGCTTTTGACGGTTTGTTCATACCCGACAGCTTTCGGACAAACTGTAGCGACGAAGCTTGCACTTCATCAGTCGTAGCCGGAGGATCAAAATTGAACAATGTTTTGATATTTCTGCACATACATATATTGTAAGCCAGCTTGGCATCAAGGCAGAACCGCCAGCGTAAGCGGGTGGAATGACCGTTGTCGATGGATCGCGCTCGTCCACCTGCTTACGCGAGACGGTCCTGCCCTAAATGTCGGTCCACTCGCGAACAACATGCGCCATCTCGACAAACACGTCTTCGTCAGACTTACGCGTTTTCTTGAGTATTTTATAACTGTGATTTGCGGTATCGAGCAGGTGAAGCGCAGCATACTTGCCGAGCGTTTTAATCGTCGGTTGTAGCAGATCGAGCGTTGCAAGCTCATCGCGCGTTCCCGAGAGAAAAAGCATCGGAATTTTGATATTTGCCAGATGCTCTGCGCGTTTTGTATCGGGTCGGCCAGGAAGATGAAGCGGAAACGAGAACAGAACAAGGCCATTTACATTTTCAAGCGGATCTTCGCTCTGCGCGGTCGTCGTCATGCGCCCGCCAAACGAATGCCCGCCGGCAAGCAGCGTCAGATCAGGAGCAGTTTTGTTTGCAGCTCTCACCGCATTCCTGATCGTCTCGACACACGTCGCAGTCGAATTCCTCGCCGTTCCATTCTCTGAATATGGAAAATTGTAACGAAACGTCGCAATGCCAGTTTCAGCCAACCGCTCGGCTATTGTCTGAAGCGTCAAATGCCGCATCGTCGTACTCGCTCCGTGCCCAAGCACCAGCAGATGCGTTGCGTTGTCAGGCCGCATAAGCAAAGCCGAAACTTCTCCTTTGTCGGTCGTCGCTGTAAATTTCAACTCCTGCATTTTTCTGAAGATTTTAACTTCGGGTGTAACACATGAAGTCTCTATCAGTCCATTCCTGAAGTTGGGTGCCAGAAATAACCAGCGTTTTGAGACAACTAAATTCACGCAATTTTTTTTGTTGATCGAAGGCGATCGTATGAAGAAAAAGCGTCGGTGGAACCTCCAGGTCGGCGAAATATTGCTGCCAGTTTCTTGCAACAGTGAATACAAAATCTGGATATTGAGTCTGCGGACAATAGGTCAGCAAGAATCCGTGAGAGTACTCATGCTTGCGGCAAGTATCGCGAAGTTTTTCCAGCTCTTTTCCTTTCCCAAGAACATCGTGCCAATTCCATTCCCATTCAGCCGCAATAAGTACCTGAGGCTCGCCGTCTCTGGTTTCAATAAGGGCATCTCTTTTGCCACCGCTTTCAAATTTACAAGTGAGGTCAAGTATTTTGCATGACTCAGAAATAGCAATCGCTGTATGATAGGTCCAGCTACTCGTGGTCGCCCCATAGTCACCATTGGTGAACTGATAATCTGGTGGATCCGAACAAAATAAGTAGCGAAACAAAATAGAAAAATGATATGCCTCTGAGTCTGGTATCGTTTCGACCTCGCCAAGGTTAGAGAGAGCAAATTCGGCACTTGCAATATGATCTCGCGATTGTTTAAGGTCGTTGTCGAGCAGAGAAAACGTGATTTTCTCATCCCTCGACTCGTGGCCGAATAAATTCGGATCGATGTCGAAACTAATATTCCTACTATAAAGAGCTGTCTTTACTTGTTCGATTCGCGCAGTCGTTCGTCTCGCAAATTGAAATCGTTTCCAGAAAACGCCGCTTCTAATGACTTTCTGTTGACGTGAACCTGCTTTTATGGTCAAGCGCATTCCATCAATTGATGCCTCTATGCTATTTGTCGAAACGGACATTGGAGTTTCGAGATACTACTTAAGCGTGGCAAGAAGACTGATCTCGGCGCCTGCGAGAACCTGTGATACGGGACACTTCTCTTTTGCAGTCTTGGCGATGGTTTGAAATTCATCGTCCGTAATATTCGGCACTTCGGCGACTGTTTCGAGGTCTATGTTTGGTATTACAAATCCGTCGTCCTTTTTCTCAAGATGAACAACAGCCTTTGTTTCGACACTCGTCGGCTGAAAGCCTGCACGGCCCAAAAAGCCTGACAAAGCCATCGAATAGCACGCTGCGTGCGCAGCCGCGATTAATTCTTCTGGATTTGTCGCTTTTGTGTCGTCGCCAAAACGCGAGTTGAATGAATACGCTCCCTCAAATGCACCGCTGCCAAGCTTTACATTGCCGCTGCCCTCGGTGATGCTGCCGTTCCATTTTGCTTCTGATGTTCGTTTTATTGACATTAATTTCCCCTTTTTATTTATGTTTGCCCTTCTCTCGTACTTTTAGAAAATCCGCATAGTCGTAGTCGCTGCCGAGATCAGCAACAACATAGAAGGCCGCATCATCTCCAATAGCATTGGTCAGATTCTCCTCTATCATTTTTCTATCAACTAACCCTTCTTCCTGTAGGAGCCAAGTTAAATCGATCTTGTCTTTTGCCCTCGGAGAAAAATGTTTCATCACAACAAGCCATTCCGGTGAGACGATTTTGATTCCAAGATCGGTCATTTTGGCTTGGGTTAAAGCGGCTTTATATATCTTAGCTAATTTATCATCGCGGACGATAACATCTACGGGAATATTTCTTTCATCAACTTCAATTTCATAACCTTCGCCGCCGAAATCTATTTCACGTTTGGCTGTAAGAGGCAGAACCGATTGCGCCAACATATCAACATCGGTAGTCGCTCGTGTGAAGCCGTAAATATGCATTGCGATACCGCCTGCCAGAGCAATTTCAATGTTATTTTCGCCCGCGATGTCAGCGACCTTTCTGGCGGCTTTAACGCCGACTTCGGTCGGTATAGAGTCCTTAACACTCGAACTATTGATAATTGAACTGTCAGACATTTAGATTTTTTACGATTGGTTCTGCATTTTGTTCCAATGGAATAATCAGCTTTAAACACCCGTGAAATTCTTACTCAATCCGCCCCAAACATCAGAGTAACTTTTCTGAAGTTGCGGACATTCCATCGCAAAACGCGTCGGACGGATGATGTAGCGCGACTCGAACATGAAGGCCATCGTGCCTTCGAGCTTTTGCGGAGCAAGCTTGGCATTCGAAGCTTTATTAAACGCATCTTGATCTGGGCCGTGAGCTGACATTTGATTATGCAGCGAACCGCCGCCGGGAACAAAGCCTTCTTCCTTGGCGTCGTACTGGCCGCAGATCAGGCCCATGTACTCGCTCATTGTGTTGCGGTGATACCACGGCGGGCGGAACGTGTCTTCGCCTACGAGCCATCGGTCTGGAAAAATCACAAAATCGCAATTTGCAACTCCCGCTTCGCCCGATGGCGAGGTCATCACGGTAAATATCGAGGGGTCGGGATGATCAAATGAGATCGAACCGATAGTGTTGAATCGTCTTAGATCATATCTGTATGGAGCGTAGTTGCCGTGCCAGGCAACGACGTCGAGCGGCGAATGATCAATCTCACACGACCACAGATTGCCGCCAAATTTTGCAACGATCTCGCACGGCGCGTCGCGGTCTTCGTACCACGCGACCGGCGTTTCAAAATCACGCGGATTTGCGAGGCCGTTGGCTCCGATCGGACCAAGGTCAGGCAGACGAAACTGCTGGCCGTAATTTTCGCAGATATAACCACGAGCTTGGCGGTCGCCAAGCTCGACGCGGAACTTCAAACCTCTCGGCAAAACCGCAACCTCGCCCGGTCCGATCTGCATCGCTCCAAGCTCGGTCAAAATACCGAGCCGCCCCATTTCCGGCACGATCACCATCTCGCCGTCGGCATTGTAAAAATACCGGTCGCCCATGCCTTTGTTGCAGGCATAAATATGCACCGCCATTCCAAACTGCGAAAACAGATCGCCGTTTCCGGCAATCGTCGTAATGCCGTCGATAAAATCTGTCGGCTCGCTTAGCACCGGCAGAGCATCCCAACGGAGTTGATTCGGCGTCGTGATTACCTCATCAAACGGCGACGATCTGAAATTATTGTTTTCGATGTATTTGAAAGGCCGATGCGTAACACTCGGCCTGATGCGGTACGTCCAAGTCCGCTTGTTATGGTCGCGCGGCACGGTAAACGCTGTCCCGGAAAACTGCTCGGCATAAAGCCCAAGCGGCGCGCGTTGCGGCGAATTGCGACCGACGGGCAAAGCGCCTTTTTCCGCCTCGGTCGCAAATTCATTCCCAAAACCTGTTTGGTATTTAAGTTTCATAAGATGGTTTTGCCACGAACAAACACAAAAAAGACACGAAATAAAAACCAAATTACATAACGAGCCGGTCATGCTCTAACGAATCTTTTCCAAAATTAAGAAGAATCGCAAGTTTCAATCCCGTCGCTTTAAGATAATTTAAAACTTGAGCTTTGTGAACCGGTATTATTTTATCAAGTGCTTTCAATTCAAGAATAATCGAATCTTCGACCAAAATATCGGCAATGTAATCACCGATAATCTGCCCATGAAAATGCACTTTTATTGGAACTTGTTGGTGAGCCCTTATTCCATTCTCTACAAAAAGAACCATTAACGCGTTTTCATAAACTTTTTCCAGAAAGCCGAATCCAAGTTCTTTCCTGACTTGAATCGCCAGCCCAACGATCTTATACAAAAGATCTCTATAAACAATTTTATCTTCCATTTTTTGTTCGTGTTCTTTCGTGTTTGTTCGTGGCTAATTTCTTAGAGATTCCCTCTTCTTCGTTGTTCCTCTTCTATCGAAACAAACAACGCCTTGAAATTGCCCTTGCCGAATCCTTTACAGCCTTTGCGTTGGAGAATTTCGAAGAACACCGTCGGCCTGTCCTCGACCGGCTTTGTAAAGATCTGCAGCAGATAGCCTTCGTCGTCGCGGTCAACCAGGATGCCGAGCTTCTTTAACGATTCGATGTCTTCGTCAATCTCGCCGACGCGGTCCAATAGATCATCATAATATGTATCGGGGATCGTCAGGAATTCGATACCGTTTGCCGCAAGCTTCGCAACCGTGCTTCGTATGTCGCGGCAAAGCAGTGCGATATGCTGCGCTCCGGCAGAACGGTAAAAATCGATGTATTCCTGTATCTGTGATTTGCCGCCTTTGCCTGTCGCAGGCTCGTTGATCGGGAATTTAATATTGTGCTGGCCGTCCGACATCACGATCGACATCAGTGACGAATACTCGGTTGAAATATCTTTGTCGTCAAATGTGATGTAGCGGAAAAATCCAAGCACATCGCGGTAAAAATCGCACCACTGGTTCATTTTACCCAGCTCGACATTGCCAACGATATGATCGACCATCATGATCCCGCTCGGTTCACCCTCGACTGTCTGTTCGACAAAGCCCGGCAGAAAAATTCCGTTGTAATTATGGCCGTTGTTCGTGTTGTAAGAAATGAACGAATGGATCGTATCGCCATAGGTCGCGATCGCCGAATGGCGCACGCTTCCACTCTCGTCCGATAAGTCGTGAGGCTCTGTAACAGGTGTCGCTCCGCGTCTCACAGCCTCGTGAAAGGCGTGATCAGCATCCTCAACATAAAACGCAATATCGCGTACACCATCGCCGTGCTGCTTTATGTGCTCAGCCGCCGGATGCTCAGGCGAAAGCGGCGTCGTCAGCACAAAATTAATATTCGTCTGTCGCATCAGGTAACTCGTCGTCTCGCGATTGCCCGTCTCAAGCCCCGAATAAGCCGCGCGCGAAAAACCAAATGCCTTGCGGTAATAAAACTCCGCCTGCTTCGCATTGCCGACATAAAACTCGACGTGATGTATCTTCTTCAGCCCAAGCGGATTTTGCGTTCGCACATCTGTTTCTATTGCTGTATTTGTTTCTGTGATCATGAGTCTATCTATTTCCTCGATTGCCAAATAATTTTTCCGGTTTTATCTATATAAGTTCGATAATCAACATGCGCTAAGCCGCCGCGAAACTCGTAGGCGAATTGAAAAGCTGGTTTGATAACCCAATTTCCATCGACACCCATGTAGCCACAAAGGTGATCGCGGCAAATTGCAGCCAAGCCTTCGGAAAAGTCGCCAGTCGAGTAATCGTAAATCTCCGGGATAATGTAATGTCCTTCACGATCAATAAAGCCCCATTTTTCGCCTTTGGAGACTCGTGCGCGACCATTTGAAAAGTTGTGAGCGCTTTTAAAAACAGGCTCAATAACGACTTTTCCCATTTTGTCTATATAACCATATTTGCCGCTGATCTTGACGAGAGCAATACCATCTGAGAAATCGAAGCCATCTTCATATTGAGGCGCATTTATAACTTTTCCGTTTTTATCGATGTATCCAGCTTTAAATTTGCCATTAACAGGAAGATAGACACATGCCAAACCCTCCGAGAAATCTTTTGGAATACCCGCCTGCTTTGGAATTACGGCTTTCCCATCAATATCGATATACCAAAACTCAAAATTGGAGTGTATTGCAGCTAAACCCTCATGGAAACTACGAGCAGCTTGGTAAGATGCTAATTTGATGATCTGCTTTCCAGACTTATCTATAAAACTCGTCAAATCTCCGATCACTACTTGCGCCCGGCCATTCGAGAAATCGTAGGCCTGGTCAAACTGTTGTTTTATAACGATATTCCCTGTTATGTCGATGTAACCTGATTTGTGAAATGGATATTTTGGCAGGGCATGAGGGTCCATAAATTCGGCAAGCCCCTCGGAGAAATCACTAACATAATCATCAAATTGTGTTTGTACGACCAGCCTACCCGTGTTGTCGATAAACCCAATCTTTTCATTAACGGTAACCGAGCGGAGATCGTTAGATTGCATTGTTTGCCCACTGACGTTTGGCCAGGCCAAAACCATTAAACAACCCGCAATCAAAATTGTTCGTGTTAGATAGAGCATCCATTCCACCGCTTCCCGACGAAGCTAATTCTTTAAAGCCAATTCCGGCACATTCACATTCTCGTAATTCTCGATAAGGGCCGATAAAACATCCATCATTGATGCAAGCGGATGCGACTCGTCCTCACCGACCTGATCGATGAGAACATCTAGCTCAGAAACTAATTTTTTGCATTCCGCTTCGCCAATCATAACTAATATTCTACGTTCAAAGAACCCAGTCGCTACCGTTCCCGGTTCTGACACTTATTTTCCGAAACTCTCAATATATTTTCGTGTCACCTCTTTCAGCTCCGCATACGACGGAATGACATAGAGTATGGGCTGCATGTCGCTGTAGTCGTAGGGTGTGTTGATGACTTGTTCAAGGCTGAAAGGGCGGCGCTCGACCTTGTCTGTGAATGAGTGTTCAAGCTCGCCGTAGCTAGACAAAAGTCCGGCTCCGTATGCCTTGATCTCGCCTTTGTGTTCGACCATGCCGTATTCGACTGTGAACCAATAAAGGCGGCCGAGTTCTTCGAGTTGTTTGTCGGTCGCGATACGGGCGCCGTGGCCGATGAACTGTGAATAGTCGGCAAAATTCGGATTTGTGAACATCGGAATATGGCCGATAGCTTCGTGGACGATGTCCGGTTCGGGCGTGTACTCGGGCCGCGAATGATGGCGGATGTATTGCGTCGAAAGCATCGTCCGGTATGAAAGCCAGCTCAAAAATCCGCGTGTTTCGACCAAACCTTCGATAGGCGCGAGCCGAAAGCCTGTTAATTCCTTTAATCGGCGATTCATTTCGGAAAGTTGCGGAATTCGCTCCGTCGTGATGCCAAGATCGCGTTTTGCTTGCAAATAAAATGGCGAAGCGTGCTTCTGGTGCAATTCATCGAGCCGCGTTGCCACATGCTGCCAGATACCTTGTTCCTCGTCGGTGTAATCGACGTCCGTGATCACGCCCGTTTCGCGAAAGCTTTTAGCGAGATCCGCGATGTAATTTCGCCTCTCGCGATATTCCAAGTCATTCGCGCCAGGATGCTCGAGGTGAAGTTCGTTGATATTTTCAAACTTCATGTCCTTAAATTCCGGCAAGTCCTCGTCGGACACGCGGAAATTCTCAAGAGCAAAATCGGCTTCGGTTGATGGGTCGGAAACGGTGTCGGTAAGCATTTTTGCGGCGGCTCCTTTCATAGTTTCGATGAGTGGTCTCGGTAACTGGTTATCTGCGAATAAGCAATTGTAATGGAAATAATAAAGTCTTTGAATAACGAACGTGAGATAATGTGGTACAATGACTTTAGATCATAAGTTTATTTCCATTATTTGATGAATATTATAAGGTAGGATTTTACTGAAACGTTTCATGTGAGGTGAAACGAAACACTTCGTGTATGATGATCGGCCGTCTTGTCAGAACCGAGAGCGATAGCGACTGGGTTCATTAACTCCACTAACCATGATCGACGAAATTGACCGCAAAATCTTAAAAGAACTCCAGGAAGACGCCCGAATAAGCTACGCCGAGCTTGGCCGACGCGTTGGGTTGACCACACCAGCCGTTATCGAACGCGTTCACAAACTCGAAGACGCACACATCATCACTGGCTATGGTGCCGAGATCGACACGGCCAAAGTCGGCCTGCCTATCACAGCTTTCGTACGAATGAGCATTACCGGCGTCGATTACAGCCACATTATCGAAGTCGCGACAGGCTCAAACGAAGTGCTCGAATGTCATCGCGGCACCGGCGGCGATTCGTTCATAATGAAAGTCGCTGTCGCCTCCGTCGAGCATTTGCAGGAAGTGATCGATAGATTAACGCCTTACGGCATCACGACTACCACAATCGTGCTTTCATCGCCGGTAAAGCGAAGAGTGATTTATGTTTAATGTGGAATTATGCAGGCCTTTGTACAGGCAGGGCATTATTGGTTTGTGCAGCATGAAACTGAGGCATGAACTTTCATTATTATTTCGTACTGAATTCCGCATAATCAAACACCAAATTGCAAAAAGTAATTACACCTAATTTGAATGAAGCATCGTCAATGATAAATTCTGGTGTATGATGCGGCCCTGCTGTTTTGGAGTCTTTTCCTTTTGGCATACCGCCCAGACGAAAGAATAAACCGGGAACTTTTTGAGCATAAAATGAAAAATCTTCTCCACCGGTAACCGCAGGAACAAGAAATACGTTTGCCGCGCCCGCCGATTTTTGCATAGAGGGCAACATCTTGTTGGTAAGTGCCACATCATTGAAGGTTACCGGTAATTTTGAGGAGTAAGGCAACTCAACTACTGCCGTAGCTCCTGCCGCTTCGGCAGTTTTTTCGGCTATTTGTTTCACTCTTTCAAAAACTAAACTTTCGTCAGCGTTTGTAAATGTTCTTACTGTACCCAACATTTCAACCTGGGCAGGGATAATATTTGCACGGTTACCCCCATTGATAGCACCCACGGTCACCACGGCAGCATTTTCTGTAAGTTTTATATTTCTGCTCACAATCTGTTGCAGGCTAGTAACGATTTGAGATGCCACAAAAATCGGGTCAACTGAATTCCATGGTTGAGCGCCGTGACTGGGCTTGCCTTTTACTGTAATTTTAAAGTCAGCTGAAGCGGCAAGTGTGCCTGCCGGACGATAAGATAGTTTATCAACCTCTAATTGCGAGTCGATGTGTAAACCAAAAATCACTTCCACTTTTGGGTTTTCCAATACGCCTTCTTTAATCATTAATTCGGCTCCGCCCTCTTCGCCTTTTGGTGCTCCTTCTTCTGCCGGTTGAAAAATAAATTTGACTGTGCCTTTCAAATCTTTTTTCATGCTTGCCAATACTTCCGCAACACCCATTAATATCGCCACATGGGTATCATGTCCGCAGGCATGCATGACACTGGTTTCTTTGCCGTTGTATATGGTTTTTACTTTAGAGGCAAAAGGCAAATCATTTACTTCTTCTACGGGCAAAGCATCCATATCAGCTCTCAATGCGATAACAGGTCCGGGTTTGTCACCTTTTAAGATTCCCACCACGCCAGTAACACCTACTTTGGTCTTTGTTTCAATTCCCAACGATTGTAAATGTTTAGCAATGAGTTCGGCAGTACGAAACTCCCGGTTTCCCAATTCAGGGTTTTGATGAATGTCGCGTCGCCAAGCAATTACTTTTTGCTCAATTTTATCCGCACTTTTAGCAATGAGTTCGCTGTAATTGCTTTTTTGTGCCAAAAGCTGAATAGAAAATACATTGAGCAATGCGATAAATACGAGGGTTGATTTTTGAATTTTCATTTTTTATTGTCTTTCACTTACTGCTAATTCCACACAACCTGGCTTCTCAGCCGCATTATTGATCTTTCTTTCCCCAATGTCTCAAATACTGAAAGCATCGACGGGCCAACGGCGACACCAGTTAGTAATGTCCGTGCGCCATTCATGATGACGCCGAGTTTTGTGTCTTTTTCTTCGGTGAAGGTTTTTACGACAGTCTCGATATTTTCTTCGTTGAATGGCTTGTTTTCAAACTCGGCTCCGAAGCGGTCGGCCAGTTCCGGAAGCCATGTTCGAAGGTCGGGGAATTTAGTCAGGTTCTTTTCTATCGCCGCCGGGTCGAAATCATAATCTTCGCTGAAATAAGCTCGGCCTTGTGACGAAAAATCTTTGAGAGTAAAGAAACGCTGGCGGATGAGGTTGATAGTGTTTTCAAACCATTCTTTGTCGTCATCCTCATACTCATCACGCCACAGTTTTGCGGCTTTTAGTTCGGGTTTGATGAAGGGCAGCAGGTCGGTGAGCGGCATTGTGCGGATGTATTCGGCGTTCATCCATTGGGCCTTATCGTCGGTCCAGCGGCGCGGGTCGTTTTCGGTGAAATTAAATACGGCGTTTGAGCGATGAATACCTTCGAGCGAGAATTTATCGATCAGCTCAGCAAGCGTGTAAATCTCTTGTTCTTCGCCTGCGGACCAGCCGAGCAGAGCAAGAAAATTACGAAACGCAGCGGCCAAAAATCCTGCGTCGTGATATGTCGTCATCGAAACGACTTCGCCGTGCTTGCGTTTGGAGAGCTTGCCTTTGTTCGGCGCCATTATTAGAGGCAGATGGGCAAATGTCGGCGGCGTGATACCAAGGGCTTCGTAGATTAAAACTTGCTTGTGCGTATTGGTCAGATGGTCCTGGCCGCGTATGACATGCGAAATCTGCATCTCGATGTCATCGCAGACGACCGCAAGATTGTAGAGCGGATGGCCGTCAGAGCGGAGAAGCACCAGATCTTCGGTCTCGGTGTAATCGCGCTCCTGCGATCCGTAAACACTATCCTCGAATGAGGTTTTGCCCGTTGCAGCGACTTTCAGACGTATAGCAAAAGGCTCACCGGCAGCGGCACGAGCATCGTTTTCTTCGTCTGAAAGATCGCGATAGGGATTGTCGCGCATGTTCTTTTCACCTTGTCCGGCGCGGGCACGATCTTTGATCGCATCCTTTACATTTGCGTCAGAAGGCTCGGCCTTTGGCGTGAAATCACGATAGGCCTTGCCTTCCGCGAGCAATTTCAATGCTGTCGTCCGGTGCTTATCGGCGTTGTCGGACTGGAAAACTATGTCTTCGTCGTGGCCGAGTTCGAGCCATGCAAGGCCGTCGAGTATCGAGCGGGTTGACTCATCGGTAGAACGCGCAAGATCGGTGTCCTCAATGCGAAGCAGAAACTTTCCGCCGGTGTGACGTGCGTAAAGATAATTGAAAAGCGCGGTTCTTGCGGAACCGATATGAAGGTAACCGGTGGGAGACGGCGCAAAACGAACGCGTGTAGTCATAAACTCTGATTTTCACGCAAACGCTCATAGAACGCAAAACCCGTGAGGTCTAGGATAAGAATTCACCACAGAGGCACAGAGAGCACGGAGAAGCAAAGAGAAGCAAAGAGGAAAACATATGATAAGAAATTCGGCAACAAATTTTCCGAAAAACTCTGTGTCCTTTGGGTCTCTGTGGTGAATCTTTAGTCCTCTTTGATCTGCGGAGCTCAAGATGAAACGCGATGTCCGCGACGACAAATACGCGGCCCTCAACGACAAACGCTCAAAGGTCCGCATGGGTGTAGCAGGCGATCCGGCCTACGGCAACGACAGCCCGCTCTACGGAGCAATGGGCTTCGTCCGCAAATCCGAGAAGAAGTCTGGTCTGACAAGAAAAACGAAACCGCCAACCGCATAACCTAAGTGATTGGCACCATCGTCGGTTTGTGTGCCTTCGCACAGACCGGCGGCTTTTTTGCGCCTATTATTGGGGAGAATGGGAAATTTATATTCTTACACATACACGTCTTTGGACGGCGTAATGGCGAGTCCCGAGACTTGGTTCTCGCCATACTTTAGTGAAGAGTTAGGAGATGATCTGACGCGTCGGTTGGAGGCTAGTTACGCTATGGTTCTGGGCCGTCAGACCTATTCGGAATTCGCCGAATTCTGGCCGAAGCAGAGCAGCGATGTGCCGTTCGCTGATTTGAACAATAAAGTCAAGAAACTCGTGGTGTCCAAGACTCTCAATCACGCCGACTGGAACAACAGCACAATTGTCGGTGTCGATAATCTCACCAGGTTAAAGTCCGAGGGCGACCTTCACATCACCGGTAGTGCAACTCTTGTTCGATCCCTGCTGGGGAGCCGGTTGTTGGACGAGATAACCGTCGTAATGTGTCCGTTAGTCCTCGGTGAGGGCAAGCGTCTATTCGATGGTCTCGAAAAGACAGGATTGGAAATGGTGAATGCAACGCCGTTTCCAAAAGGTGTGCAGTGCCTGACTTACCGAGCGACTTTGAAATCTTACTAATCAAAAGGAGAAATTTATGACAGCCGAAGCTAAACAAGCAATTGAGAAAGGAAATAAAATTATGAGAACACACTTTTCAATCATTAGATCACTCGTGAAGGTAATGGCTATAACAGCCATTCTCATCGCGACCTCAATGCAAGCCGCTGCTCAGACCGAGAAGAGTCTATACGAACGCCTGGGCGGCGTCTTCGCTATCTCTGCGGTAGTTGACCACTTTAGCGACGCGCTTGTGAAGAACCCGATGGTAGGAAAGAATTCGAAGAACCTAACACTCAGGAAATGGCACAGGGAGAGCTTGGGCAGGTTGCCCGGCCTCAAGTTCATGCGAACCTTGTGGGTCTGCGAGATCACGGGCGGGCCGTTCACATTCTCGCCGACGAAGCCGGGCAACACTCACTTGGGTCTTGAAGAGGCTCATCGTGACCTCAAGATCTCGCCGGCTCAGTTCGATGAGGTTGCGGCCGAGCTCGGGCGCACCCTTGACTGGGCTAAAGTGCCTGAGCGCGAGAAGGGAGAAGTCCTCGCCGCCTTCGCAGCGCATAAGGGCGAAGTAACGGCCGGCTACAAGGCGAAGTGAGTTGGCATTGGCTAAATAGTCTTGTTCGCGGCAACTGAATGGAAATTATCGGATGGGCAGGAACGACGCTTGTTGTAACATAGATGTGCGGCTTGTTTGTTGACTTGCCGTATATAGGGCTGCGGTGTGGGAGACGCAGCCCTCGCCTATGCTGTGGCGGTAACTTGACAACCTCACAGAGTTTCGCTATGTTATTTACAATTTAGTTAGGGGAGTAGAAACCTCTGTTTTCTCAGAGGTCCACGACATCGTCAATACGTTCGCATAAATAGCCAAGCGAACCGGTGCGTTGGGAAATTTCGAGACCTTTTGCGGCTTTAGTCTGCAAGAGGTCTTTTTTGTGTTTTGCAGACTCATTACAGTAGGAGTGTGCGAATGAATAATCTTCTAATGCAGGGTATTGCGGAATATCGAAATCAATCAAATAAAGAACAACAATTCCATGGGTACGCCCGACGTATTCGGAACTTGTTAAAAGTTAACAGTTCAATCACCGACGATCCATATTTGCTCATGCTGACACCGCTGATCGAGGTTGCGTGGGTAGATGGACGGATAGGAAGGCCCGAACAGAACGCAATCTTGAAAACGGCCGAGGCCTACGGGTTGCTACGGGATGATGGGAATTTTGTCGAAATAATGGAGAGGCTTTCGACACGGCCGCACACCGCAACGATCGAACTTTGGTGGGATGGTATCGCCGATACGCTTTCCAAACTGCCTGTCGGTCAGACTGCGGCAATTTTGTCGCTCGTACTCGCGCAAACGCGTTACGTTGCTGACCTCGGCCAAAAACAAATATTCGGCATGTGGCGCGGATATTCCAGAGGAAAAGACGAGCAAGACAAGCTCGATGAAACGGAGAAACGAATTTCCCGTTTGGAGATGCGACAACCAGCGACTCGTTCCGCTGCAAAAAAGAAAAACTCATATGACCATCTTAAATTGCTGCCGCTTGTAAAGGTCGCGTGGGCCGATGGTCGAATAACGAAACGCGAGCGGCAGATGATCTTTGATTCCATGTTTGATCTTGGCATCGATCCGAGCGATGAAAATCTGACCCAATTGCTCGGTTGGTTGGAGATAAGTCCGAAGGACGAGTTTTTTCAAGAGTCGCTCGACAAGTTGAGGGCGGGATTGGAGACACTCACCGATGACGAACGTGCGAACCAGAAATACAGCTTGATCTCACAATGCACTTTGATCGCTGAGGCTTCTGGCGGCAATTCAAATTCCCCCTCCGGCGGCCCTCGTATCTGCGACGAGGAAATCACCGCAGTTAAGCAAATTGCAAGAATACTGAACGGAGCGATTGACCGGATCTAAAACTGGAACCGGCTAAATAGCGCTGTAAACGCCTCGTCCGTTTACAGAAGGAGAAAATAATGAGCCTATTTCCGTTTGCCGAGTATTGGCCGTTTTATGCCGGTTTCATGGGTTTTGTGTTGGGGATGCTTGCCATTGACCTCGGTGTTTTCAATCGAAAGGAGCATGTCGTCTCGTTTAAGGAGGCGACGATCTGGAGCGCGGTATGGGTCGCACTCGCGTTGATCTTTGCCGGTGGATTTTATCAATACACATTAACAAAGTTTGGAGCAGAGGTCGCAAAGACCTCGACGCTTGAGTTCCTGACAGGCTACATTCTCGAATATTCTCTGTCTGTCGACAACATTTTTATCTTTGTGCTGGTATTCAGCTACTTTGGCATACCGGCAAAGTACAAGCACCGTGTGCTGTTTTACGGCATTCTGGGAGCACTTGTGTTCAGGGCGATCTTTATCGCTTTGGGCTCGGAGCTGATGCAGTTTCACTGGGTGATATATCTGTTTGGCGGGTTTCTGATAATCACAGGGGTCAAGATGTTCTTTACCAGCAAAGAAGAGATCGAGCCGGAAAAGAATCTGTTGATCAGAATATTTCGAAAGTTCATGCCGATCACGCACACGATCGACGGAAAGAGTTTCTTTCTAAAGATTGGAGGTCGTTGGCATGCAACACCGCTTTTCATTGCCTTGCTGTTCTTGGAGGCAACGGACATAATATTCGCGGTTGACAGCGTACCCGCCATCTTTGCCGTTACAAGTGAACCGTTCATTGTCTTTACGTCAAATATTTTTGCGATACTCGGCCTTCGGTCATTGTATTTCATGCTTGCCGGCGTGATCGACAAATTCTATTTATTGAAATACGGTCTGGCCTTAGTGTTGGTCTTCGTGGGGCTAAAAATGGTCTGGTTAAATGATCTGTTCGGCGGAAAGTTCCCGATCTCATACTCGCTAGGGTTTATTCTGACAATCATCACGGCGTCGATCATTTTCTCAATGATCTTCCCCAACGCAAGGACATCTTTTAATAGTCGGAGGGTTAGTGATGATAAAAATTTGTAATTTAAGACATTTGCTCTATGCAGTAATAAGTAGTTCGTTGTTGGTTTCGGCTAGTTTTGCCCAAACTTCTTCTCCGACTTTCGACACGGATTTTCAACTTTGGAATGAAACACAGTTCATCATTCCTTTGAACAAGAAAAAAGATTGGAACGCCGTAATTTCGGGTTTCGGACGTTTTGGCAATGATCTCAAAACAACCACCGATGCGCGAATTGGCGTGACGATCACCAAAAAGGTAAATAAATACGTCACGCTCGGCGGCGGGTATTTGTATCGCTATTCAAACGCTACATTTATGAGAAAACGATATGAAAGCCGTTATCTTGGAATTGCGACATTTACCATTCCGTTAAACAAAAAGTGGGCGTTGGGCAATCGCAATATCTACCAATACGAAGACCGTTACTCGCGTCCGAATGCAAGTGTTGTCCGCAATCGTTTGTGGCTCAAACGCGAAGTTACGTTGGCGAAAAAGAAAATCGAGCCATTTGTTTCGTTTGAAACGACCTATGATTTTCGGCTCAAAGATTTTTCTAGATACCGGACAC
>JANMDA010000266.1:0-2923 GCA_031376085.1 Chloracidobacterium sp. | reverse complement strand
ACCTAAGAATTTATATTGTTCGAACCGTTTCCTACATTACCTTTCCATGCGTAAAAATGCGCCTATATCGTTAAATGCGTCCATATTTTCTTTGCTGGCTCCTTATTTTGTTGGTACCGAGGGTCGGAGTCGAACCGACATGGGCGTTAAGCCCGCTAGATTTTGAGTCTAGTGCGTATACCAATTTCGCCACCCCGGCACACGAATTTATGATAATAAATCCCACGCGTCTGTTGGTCAAGATGCAGTTCTCTTAAAACGGTCAAACCTCTATAAGGATCTCGATCTCAGTGCGGCGTTTTGCTTCGTCTAAAAATCGCTCTATCCCGAAGGCGATCTTGTGCCGCGTTAAGGTCTCGTTGATATTTTTTCGCTCTTCGTCGAGGGTTGGCATTAGCTGGCCGGGTGAGTTTCGTCGAAAACTGGGCACAAAAACATCACGGTAATAACTGGTTTCCTCGTCGGCAGTTACTACGATAAATGAGCCAAATCGAAAATCGACGTATTTATCGATAGATAGGCGCTCCGCAATAATGCGCTGAAAAGCCAGGTCCTTTATCGAATCAAAACCGACCGTTTTCAGACGTGCTTCAAAGACAGTAGGCGACGGAAAGTACGAAACGGTTTCGTTTATTTTTTGCGTGATCTCGGCCTCGGTGGGCTCGACTCGCGGGAGCCGCTTTGCCTCAAGTGCAAAGAGTCTTTGATCTATCAAAAGCTGTAATGCCTGATTCAGGTCCTCAGATCTGGGTGGTTCAAGCGGCGTGCCGGGCTGAAGAGCCAGCTGCCACAAAAGATCGGAATAAGTGATCAACTCGTACCGCGAACTGTCCCGAACCACCGCGACGGTCTTATCAACTATCTCCTGAGCCTTTAAATTGACGGAAAACAGCAGCAAAATCGCCAGTGAGAGCATCGAAATCACGCTAAATTTATATCTGTCGGTTTTCCGGCTGAAATTATTCATCACTTTCATTTTTCTCCCAAAAAACCTTGCTGTCAATGTGAATTCTGAATGTTAAACTTATTGACATAATGTTTAAAATCGTTTTTAATAATAAAGGAGCTTTCTAACTCCTGTTTTTCGAGAATTCTCCTGTTCCCACTGACATTTCTGCACCGATTCACCGGCTGCGATCAAAAAAAATGCTTACCTCTTCGCCGCCGAAAAAAGACGCCAGGCCTATTTCTGCGATGGGCCATGCGGACGACAGCCTAAACGCCTTGAAGTTCATTTCCGAGCTTGGGCGGAGCTTGCTTTTTACGGTTCATCCAAAAAAAGTTGCATCAAGAGTTGCCGAAGCCGTTCGATCTGCCGTAGATGCTGACGTGTGCTCAATTGTCGCCGAGCTTGAAAACATAGGGCTGATCAGTTGCGCTTTCAACGCGAATGGTGAGATGGAATCGGGGTTTCTGCGACGCGAGAGGCTCGATAAATGGCTTGCCTTTATGCCGCCGCAGATCTCATATTCCGAATACGCCGACGATGAGTTTCTCGTCGAAGGCGATCATAAATTCGAATATATTTCTCCGCTTCACATAAACGGCGAGATCAGAGGCGCGATTGTCGTTGGTTTTCGGGCAGAAGACGAATTGAGCGAACATCAGGCGAGACTGATCGACGCTGCGACACAAATGTCGGCGATGAGTATCAATCTTTCTGCTCACTACGGGGCGGCCCTGAATTCCTCGATAAACGAGGCCCGCGAAGAGCACCGCAAGTTTACCGAAGCAGTCCTCGACGCGCTTCCAGTCTCGCTTTATGTAGTTGATCGCGATTATCGCATCGTCACATGGAACCGCCATCGCGAGGTCGGCGTTTTGGGTTTGCCGCGTGACGTAGCTATCGGGCGTGACGTTTTTGACGTTTTGGAGAAATATCCTCAAGGGCGCCTCAAACAGGAATTTGAACGAGCATTTCGCACAGGCGACATCGAACACATCGAACAGCAAACCGCCGCGGAAGACGGATCGGCAAAGCACTGGATGGTTAGCAAAGTTCCAATGAAAAACAGTGAATCCGACGAAGTCACCCATGTGATCACAGTCGGCGAAGATGTAACCGCTCGAGTCGAAGCCGTCCGTGCCGCGAGTCGAGCCGAAAAGCTTGCTGCGGTTGGCCGTCTGGCTGCTGGTATTGTTCACGAGATCAACAATCCGCTTGCGACTATCGCGGCTTGTGCCGAAGCCCTCGAACAGCGGATCGACGAAGGCGCCTTTGCCGAATCGGAATCAGCGGAAGATCTCTCAGAATACATGGGCCTGATCAAAAGCGAAGCGTTTCGCTGTAAGGCCATAACGACTGGCTTGCTCGATTTTAGCCGCATCAGGACAGGTGAAAGGATCTTGACCGAAATCTGCGAGATCGTTCGATCTGCCGTCAATCTTATCTCTCATCAGAAACGCGGCGATAAAATCTCTATTGAAGTCGAAATCGATCCCGATCTGCCACAAGTCAACGCGGACGGCGGACAGATCCAGCAGGCCGTGATCGCTCTTGCGACCAACGGCATCGACGCCATGCCAGACGGCGGCAAACTCACATTTCGCTCTTACTCAAACGGCAATCGTGTTTGCATAGATGTTGAGGACAGCGGTGCGGGCATCCCGCAAGAAAACATGTCCAAGATATTTGAGCCTTTCTTCACGACAAAAGAAGTCGGCAAAGGCACCGGCCTCGGCCTTGCAGTTTGCTACGGAATTATTTCCGAACACGGCGGCCGTCTCAGTGTTCGCTCGAACTTAGGCAAAGGCACAACCTTCAGCATTTTCCTTCCCGCAGCCGGCTAACCGACTTTGACCTTCCCTTTTTCTTCCGCTAATTATAATGGCAAAACTTTTAGTAGTTGATGACGAAAAAAATCTGCGGCTTGTCGTCCAGAAAGAGATGACACGCCAGGGTCACGACGTTGAGTGCGCCGAG
>JANMDA010000163.1:0-5339 GCA_031376085.1 Chloracidobacterium sp. | reverse complement strand
CACGAATCGACATTCTTTGGCAATGGCATCGTCGGCCACGTGACGTTTGCACATCCGGTCTGTAACGAGCTCGGCGACATTCTCGAGGCTTCGTGCAACACGGTCGGCGTCAAGACGCATCGCGGCGGTTCGTACGTCTGTATGGAAGGTCCTGCGTTCTCGACCAAGGCCGAGTCCAACGTCTATCGCCAATGGGGCATGGACATCATCGGCATGACCAATCTGCAGGAAGCCAAGCTCGCCCGCGAAGCCGAGATCGCCTACGCCACGCTCGCACTCGTCACAGACTACGACTGCTGGTACGAAGGCCACGACGACGTAACGGTCGATATGGTCATCGAATACCTGAATAAGAATGTCCGCAACGCCCAGCTTGTCCTAAAAGATGCCGTAAAACGCGTTGCCAATAAACAAACGCCAAATCAATACGCTAATGCGACAAAGAATGCGATCTTTACCGCCCCGGAAAACTGGCCGGTTGAAACTGCGAAGAAACTAGATGCAATTATCGGCAAATACCGCTAATCTGAAACTCATGTCGCCAACGGCGACTAACAATAAAGCCTAGGGAGCAGCGAATGAAATGAGCGAATCCCTAGGTAGCCGAGCAAGATCAAAATCGTCCCTGAAGAGGACGAACATCGATGTAGCTCCCCTTCAGGGAGCTAAAATCTCTGGTATTCTACCTAGAGTTCCATTCGCTTTGCTCATTGCACCCTAGGCTATATTGTTTGTCGCCGTTGGCGACCGGTCAACCTTTGCAGCATATTTAACATCATTTACACAATGAAATTTTTATACGCACTCATGTTTGTAATTACGATCTTCGGTCTCACCGCATCGGCCCAGCGCAACGTCACGCCGGCGGTCGATCCTATTCTCGAAGCCGACGCCAAGCACAACCTCGACGTTGCGCGACAGGCTTTTACGCCTTTGAAACGCGCTTACAAACAGGTGATCTTTCGCTTTGAGGAAACGTATGCCGCTTACCCGGAATTTATAGGCATCGACGAATTCCTCTACATGGCCGGAATGAGCAGCTATTACCTGTCCGAGAATAAAGGCAAGCAAAAGGTAAATCTCAAATCTGACAAAGAAAAAGAGAAATTCACTCCCGAAAAACTAAAGGCAGACGCGATCGCATATCTCTCCACAGTCGTCGATAAATACCCCGACAGCAAATTCGTCGAGGATGCCAAAAAGACGCTCGCTGTTTTACAACTGCAAAAATGAACCTGAATCAGGTCACCATCTACTCCGACAAAACTGTCGAAACCGTCGAGTTTTTTGAAAAACTCGGGCTCAGACGCATTGTCGATTCGCTTCCGCGATACGCCCGTCTCGAATGTCCTGACGGCGATGCGACGTTGTCGGTGCTTGAATTCGGCGAGTTGATGGCGGTTGATGCGTTGAATAACATCGTCCTGTATTTCGACTGTGCCGATCTCGATGCCGAATACGAACGCCTTACCGCCGCAGGACTCGATTTCACCGAACCGCCTACCGACCGGCCATGGCTTTGGCGTCAGGCTTTTCTCAAAGACCCCAACGGCAATAAAATTTGTCTCTTTAACGCTGGCGAAAATCGCAAAAATCCGCCATGGCGTGTAAAATAGAGGTTTTCGTAATTCTATATTGGAGACCTTTATTAAATGTCATTAACAGTGGTTGGTTCGGTTGCGTTTGATGCGTTGGAAACGCCTTTTGGCAAGCGGGATAAGATCCTTGGCGGTGCGGCGACGCATTTTGGATTGAGCGCGAGTTTTTTTACCAAGGTGAACGCGGTTGGCGTGGTTGGCGGTGATTTCGGCGATGAAGAGTGGCGGTTTTTAAGCGTCATTCGATCAATACCGACGACATTCAGATCATAACTGACGGCAAGACGTTCTTCTGGAGCGGACGTTACGATTTCGACATGAACACGGCACATACGCTCGACACACAGTTGAACGTGTTCGAGACCTTCGAACCGAAATTGAGCGACAATTCGAAGGCTGCCGATCTTTTGTTCCTCGCCAACATCCTTCCGATGCTGCAAAAGCAAGTGCGGGAGCAGATGCCGAACGCCAAATTCGTGGCAATGGACACGATGAATTTTTGGATCACATCGATGAAGGACGCACTTATCGAAACCATCAAGGTCGTCGACTGCATCATCATTAACGACGCCGAGGCACGCCAGCTAACAGACGAGCCGAATATCCACAAAGCCGCCAAGGCCATTATGGCGATTGGCCCCAAGGCAGTCGTCATAAAACGCGGCGAATATGGCGCGACGCTATTTACAAAGGACGGCTATTTTGTCGTGCCGGCGTATCCGCTTGAGAGCGTTTTCGACCCGACAGGTGCTGGCGATACGTTTGCCGGTGGATTCATGGGCTATCTTGCGTCGCAAAATGAGATCACAGAGGAAACCATGCGTCGAGCATGTGTTTACGGCTCGGTGATGGCGTCATTTAACGTCGAAAAGTTTGGCACCGAGCGTGTCGATGCTCTCGATTATCCTGAGATCAACGAGCGTTTTAAAGCGTTCAAGACAATGACGCATTTTGACGATATTCCGTTCGAAAGGGCCTCGACTGCTGCCTGATCTCTCTTTGCCGATGGACAAAAACGGCCAAAATCTGCTTGCCCGCTTTGAGCGGCAAAGAACGGATTATCCGCTGATAATAGCGGCCGTTGTTTTATGTGTTTTGTTGATCGCCGGTGTCATTAGGTCGGCGAAGGTGGATGTGACCGCTGTGGTATTGTTTCTCGCAGCGGCTGCGGCTTTCGTGATCCTTGTGCTGGTATATGTTGCGATTAATCGCCGCAGAACCGCACTTGATGATCGCAAATTTATTGAATGGAATGCCGAAATGCCCGAGCTTCAGCGGCAGAACGCCAACATTGAGGTCCGCGAACTGGCTCGGCTGCTCGAAGTCGGCGAGGAACAACATCCCGAACTGCTGTCGGCTTATGTGGTGGCCGGCGACCTTGCTCTGAGGCAGATCCAGCAGGAAGAGAACCTTCCGCTGATGCGGCATGTCAGCATCGGCAACACGCCGTTTGACGGGATCTTGATCGATCAGGATGTGATCACATGTATCGAAGTAGCGTTTCTAGTTAAGCCTGAAGTGCGTCACGAACGACTCGAATCGATACTAAAAAAGGCAGAGCAGGCAAAGAAAACACTAGCCGAGACTAAGAGCCGGTTGCGTGTGCGATTAATGCTTGTGCTAGTCACGCAGTTGACCGACGAGGAAGAAGAAGATCTGCGGGCAACGCTCGGAACTAAGCGGTTTTCTGACACTCCGGTCGATATCGTTATTCCGCTGTTCGATTTTGAAACGCTGCAGAAGATGTATCTTAGTGAATAAGATTATGATGTTAGAAAACAAAATAGGAATGATATTCGGCGTTGCGAACAAGCGTTCGATCGCATGGGCGTGTGCCGCTGCATGTGCCGAACACGGCGCAAGAATGGCCTTCACTTATCAAGGAGAACGTCTCAAAGAGAACGTCGAGGAGCTTGCAGGCACATTAAATGATTCGCTGGTCGTGCCGTGCGACGTGACAAATCAGGCCGATGTCGATGCTGCATTTGAAGCTGTCCGACAAAAATACGGCAGGCTCGATTTTGTAATTCATTCGATCGCTTTTGCACCAAAAGAAGCTCTCGAAGGCGAATTTGTCACGACGACACGCGAAGCGTTTCGTACGGCGCTTGAGATCAGTGCGTTCTCGCTGACGCAGGTCGCTCTTGCGGCTTCGCCGCTGATGACCGAGGGCGGGAGCATTGTCACAATGAGTTATTACGGTGCCGAAAAGGTCGTTCCGAGTTACAACGTAATGGGCGTTGCCAAAGCCGCACTCGAAGCCTCAACGCGTTATCTGGCCGCCGATCTTGGAAAAAACAACATTCGCGTCACTGCGATCAGCGCCGGGCCGATCAATACTCTCTCGGCACGCGGTGTCAAGAATATGGGATCGCTGCTCAGTTACGTCGGCGAAAAGTCACCTCTAAAACGTAACGTCCAGGCAAGCGAAGTCGGCAACACTGCACTTTTCCTCGTCAGCGATCTTGCCTCGGGCATCACCGGCGAAACGATCTACGTCGATTGCGGATATAACATAATGGGAATTTAGTCCTGAGCGTCACGAGTCGTAAAGGACAAGACTGGCAATTTTTCTATGGCTGATACAAAAGCAAACAAACCTAAAAATAATAGTAAAAAGAAATCTGTTGTTCCAAAAACCGTCGCCGAGGCAAAAATGCGTGAGGAAGAGGTTGGCTACTGGCATCTGACTGACGACGAGATCCTGCTGCGATCACCTGAACCTGAGGATGAATACAGAACATCAGATTCGTGGCGTGTCTTTCGCATCATGGGCGAATTCGTCAACGGATTTGACCACTTGGGGACGATCACGCGCGGCGTGTCGATATTCGGATCGGCTCGAACAAGCGAGAAAGACCCTAATTACAAAGCTGCTCGTCAAACGGCGAAGCTGTTGGGCAAGGCCGGCTTCGAGATCATCACGGGCGGCGGCCCCGGCATTATGGAAGCCTCAAATCGCGGTGCGCACGATGCGGGAGCGACGTCAGTCGGCTGCAACATCGAGCTGCCGTTCGAGCAGATGCCAAATCCATATTTGACCAAATCGTTGTCGTTCAAATACTTCTTCGTCCGCAAGACGATGTTCATCAAATACAGCAACGCCTACGTCATTTTCCCCGGTGGATTCGGAACGATGGACGAACTTTTCGAAGCGTTGACACTGATCCAAACGCGAAAGATACGCAACTTCCCTGTCGTGCTTTTCGGTTCGCAATACTGGCGTGGATTGCTGTCATGGTTGACCTCGACCATGCTCAACGAAAAAATGATCAACCCCGAAGACCTCGGCCTAATTCATCTGACTGATTCACCAAAGGACGCCGTCGATTTTATTGTGAAGACCTGTAATGCGGGAATAGATAATGGGAAATAGGAGAAGCACTCGTCTTAGTTATTGATCAAACCGGTAGCGTTGGTTTGGGATATATTGAGTTTACATTAGAGTTGGTGGGTGAAAGTAAGCAGGGTCAATTAAGCTTATTCCATTCGTCCGCTGGAATTTCGCGGCCAATAATTTCCGTGACCTAACGAAGCATCATTTTCAATTGCGGTACTGAATATTCTGAGTTTGAAGGAACGGTTAGCCTGTTTTGGCCTATGGTCATGAATTGATGCTTCGAACCGGAATACGGGCCGTCGAATCCGAGTCGCCGCAGTTTTCGGATAAAGTCATTTCGTTTACACGGACTCCACTGGCTCATATGCGGGCATGGTGTTCAAATTCATATTGCCGATCAG
>JANMDA010000255.1:0-6524 GCA_031376085.1 Chloracidobacterium sp. | reverse complement strand
GCTGCCAGTGTCGAAATGGATCATTAAGTGTGATTTAACTTTTCACATTAAAGTCGTCCACTAGTTTCTTAACCTTTTTTAGGGTTAGTTCTTCAGCAGGTTTATAGGGTTCAGGTGCGTTCTTATAGGCATTCTCTGCTGCGCTGACCACCGATTTTCTACCTACATATTCATTTATTCCATCATATCTTGGTTGCTTGCTAATCTCTTGTGCGAGCAAATTCGCCATTGCCTCCATAGAAATCTGTCTTTGTTTGCCATCTCCTCTCATCATTTCCGATATAATCGCAGGAAAATCTTTGGAACCGATTCTGATCTCAACCTTCGTCGTGCCGCCGCCTTTGGATGCTAAACTAAAGCTAAGTTTAATACCTTCCAAAGACGAATAGTTTCTTGCAACGGTAACGTCTACTGATTCTGGTGTTAGATTGCGAGCAGTTTCGCCGCCTCGATATATTTGTGAATGTTTTAATATGCTCATTTAGTAAGTATATTCACATCATTCATGTTTGTCAAGAAAAATGTAAATAATCTTACCATTAATAAATTATATCTGATAAATAACACTAATCTTACAATAAATTAAAAGATATTTCCCGCAAAGAGTTGACGGCGCGTAGAACCACATCTTGCATTAATAATTAAAGTTTATAGGTGTCAGTGAGTTTTGCGAGGCTGCGGTCAAATGTGCCGAGCGGAAGATGGCCTGCCTTTCGGGCACTTTCGAGGATAAGACAATCTGAGAAACGCAGCGATGGGTGTTTTCTATAATGAGCAAGTGCGGCTGAAACGGCTTCTGAATCTTCGAGAAAAATCTGACTGTTTGAAAGCAGCATTTCAATGGCATCAGCAATATCGAAATGTGCGTGGCGGTATATAGAGCCAATGACCCAAATGGCCTCAGCCAAAACGATTTTTGAAACCCAGGCTCCGAATGCGATAAAGGCTTTCGCATCCGACACTTGCTTTTCATCGTCCTGCACGATCAATCGCACAAGCACATTTGTATCAATCGCGCGCATGATGTTCAAGCATATAATCTTCTATGCCTTTTTTTAGCTCTTTAAGAGATTTGCGAGGCGGTTTCCCGTTTGGAAAAAGGCGTTTATGAATGTCGTCGAAGGTGTATTGTCCTGCTTTTCGCACAACTACATTTTCCCCTTCTTCATCCCACTCCAATACCGATCCCGGACCGAGGCCGAGTTTGCGCCGGACTACCGCCGGAACTGAGATTTGGCCTTGTGCCGTAATTTTTGATTGAGCAATTACCATCAAAACGATCATTGCACATTACCGGGGTAATGGCAAGCGAAATGTCCAAGCTAATATAGCATTTTACCGCCGAAAGGGCGTGTATAGTCGATCTGGGATCTGCGTGTACCAATACGCCCAGAGAATAAGCAGACACTGAAGCGGCAGCCTGAGCCAGAGTGCAATTGCCGGGATCGTCGGATAAAGTTCCGGGTGAGTTGCCATGTGTATATTTGCAGGAAACACGGCGATTAGCAGTGCAATAATGCCCCACGCGGCGAAACGGCTAAATTTTGGGATCAGCAAGCCGATGCCAAGCACGACCTCGGCAACGCCGCTGACAATTACCAGAGCGTAATGCCACGGCAGGTAGGGCGGCATGATCGACAGGTAAAACGGCGTGTCCACGAAATGATTCACACCGGCTCCAACCAACAGCAGGCCAAAAATTACCTTTGTTACAGTCTTAAATGACGCCATAGTAATTGTAAGATCTTCCTGAGACAGTATATGAAATTTTCCCGCAGCCAAATAATCGGAGCAGTATTGCTGCTTGCCGCCATTCTGATTTTTACGCTCATTCGCAGTATGCTTTGAGTGTGGGCTTAACTTCGCAACAGAAAGCTATTTATGCCATTGTCGGGCCGACGGCGTCGGGCAAAACGGCGTTGGGTGTCGAGCTTGCATTGCACGTTGGCGGCGAGATCATTAACTGCGATTCGGTACAGATTTACAAAGGCATTCAGATCGCCACCGCGAAGCCGACTGAAGAAGAAAAGCGCGGCGTGCCGCATCATTTGATTGACTATGTCGGTCCGAATGTAAATTACACGGCGATGGATTGGGCACGCGATGCGGCGGAAAAGATCGTTGAGATCGAATCGCGCGGCAATGTGCCGATTTTGGTTGGCGGCACAGGATTTTACTTACGCACGCTGCGGCAGCCTCTTTTTGACAGTCCAAAGACGGATGAAACCCTCCGTGAACGCCTGCGTGCGATACAAAAAAAGCACGGCGCCGAGCATTTGCACAAAATATTAACAAAAGTCGATCCCGAAGCATCGTCAAAGCTGCCGCCGCGCGATTATGTTCGCGTTATCCGTGCGCTTGAAGTTTATTTTCAGACCGGCGAGCGACTTTCAACGCAGCAGCCGAATCGCATTGCTCCACCGGAATTTGCCGAGCGGATCAGGTTATTTGTGCTTGATCCGCCGCGTGATGAACTTTATGCAAAGATAAACGGGCGAACCGAACATCACTTTGCTGCTGGCCTTGTCGAAGAGGTGAAACAATTGCTTGCGGCGGGCGTTAAAGAAAATACCAACGCTCTCGGGGCACATAGCTATCGCCGGGTTTGTGAATATCTTCGCGACGAACGCGATCTTGAATCCGCGATCGAGCGGTCAAAACAGGACGTGCGGAATTACGCAAAACGCCAGCTTACATGGTTCCGCAGTGAAGCTAACTCTTTTTGGCTCAAGGGTTTCGGTGACAGGGCTGAGGTCCTGAGCGAGCTTTTACGCGAGATCAACGGCGGATGAAGAGACGACTATCGCGGCGAAGCAAAAATCTGATATACTTTTCACACGATCCTATGCACTTTTGTAGGGACCCGATCCCATTGTTTTGTTGACTATTGAAATTGAGGAATCGTTATGGAAAAGCAGGCCGCTCAAAACATTCAGGATGCATTCTTGAATTCCGCTCGTCGCGAACGCATCTCAGTTGTCATTCATCTTCTCCACGGCTCAACCCTGAATGGAAGGATAAAAAGTTTTGATAAGTTTTCAGTCCTGCTCGACGTGGGCGGGCCTGATGTTCTTATCTTCAAACACGGGATTTCCTCGATCTCACAGGAGCGCAAAATCGCATCCGAATCATCGTCATCTTGAAAGGAAAATTTATCACGTTTGAAGGTATCGACGGCAGCGGCAAGTCCACGCAGCTGCGTATGCTTGCAAAAGAACTGTCGAGTTCCGGCATTGACGTCATCACTACTCACGAGCCTGGCGGGACGCCGCTCGGACGAGCGCTTCGCGAAGCATTTCTTGAAACAAAAGAGACGGTTGCTCCGATGGCCGAGTTGCTTTCATTTGCCGCCGACCGAGCACAGCACGTCGAATACTTTATTAAACCGGCACTCGCTGAAAGAAAGATCGTCATCTCTGATCGCTACGCCGATGCGACTTTTGCGTATCAAGGTGCCGGCCGCGGGTTTGATGAAGAAAAAGTAAATCAAGTGATCGAACTTGCGACCGGCGGATTGAAACCCGATCTAACGCTTTTTTTTGACATAACGGTTGAAGAAGCTCTTGTCAGGATGGCCGACAGGGACGAGAATCATACAAAACGAAATCGGATGGATGAGGAAACCGGTGAATTTTACACTCGTGTGCGCGATGCTTATCTGGGGATCGCCGGGCGCGAGCCTGAACGGTTTCGCGTGATCGATGCGATGGGAACGAAGGAAGAAATTCACACTCAGGTCCTTTCAATTCTTTCGGAAACTCTAAATATAGATGTTTAGCAAACTCGTCGGAAACGACAACTTAAAACACACGTTAAAACATTTGCTGTCGAATGGGCGCGTGCCAAATTCATTGCTTTTCGCAGGCGACGAAGGTGTAGGAAAGCTGCAGTTTGCACTAGAGCTTATTAAGGCAGTTATTTGCCCGGAACCAAATGACGGCGAAGGCTGCGGCGTGTGTGCGGTGTGCAGGCGTGTCGATAAGTTCGTTATTCCTGCGCCCGACAAGAAAGAAGATTTTGAAAAGGTCTTTTTCGGCGGACACAGCGATGTAGGCAAAGTTGTTACTTATAAACGAACGATCCTGGTAAAGGCAATCCGCGACCTCGAAAAGCACACGCATTTTTTGCCAAACGAGGCAAACGCGCGGTTTTTTATTTTCGATGATGCCGACAAGATGAATGACGAATCGTCGAACGCTTTGCTCAAGACTCTCGAAGAACCTGCACCAACTTCATATATTTTTCTTATTACGTCACGCCCTGATTCGTTGCTCGCAACTATTCGCTCGCGATGCCAGACGCTGCGGTTTGCTCCGATCGCGATCGAAGATGTTGAGCGATTTCTCATCGAAGATCGAGCCTTTTCGCACGACGAAGCTAGGTTGGCAGCGAGGCTTTCGCGTGGCAGTATCGGCAGGGCGGTTTCGATAAATGTCGAGAAGTTTCGCACCGCACGCGAAAGAATGCTCGGCGTTATCACAAATGCTATCGAAACCGGCGACCGCGCCGCAATGCTCCGTATCTCCGAGGAAATGAACGACGCCAAGAACAAAGATCTGTTTGAGGAAAACCTTGATATTCTACAGTCGTTGATCCATGATGTTTGGACGCTGAGCGTCAGTAATGACACAGCACGAGTTGTAAATACTGATCTCGCGGACAAACTTACTCAGTTGGCCGAAAACGCATATTCAACCGACTTTCCAACGTGGCTCACCGCGATAGACACAATTCGTGAAAACCTCGCGGTGAACATCAATAAGAAGATCGCTGCCGATGCGTTGTTTATGTCGATGGCTGGCTGATTATACTCTCCGCATACGAACGATGCAGGCTGAACAGCGAGTAACAGCTTATTCTATCTCACCAACTGGGGAGCGATTGGCGGCGGTAGCCGGATTTGCTGCGATAACAGTCAGTTCCGGCGCGGTCGCATATTTTGACCCTTCGACGACATATTTTCTACCAGTTTGTCCTCTTTACGCACTGACAGGTTTTGCATGTCCGGGTTGCGGGGTGACGCGAGGGTTTCATGCTTTATTCCACGGCGACATTCTGACTGCGCTCGATTTTAATGCGCTGATCCCGATCTGGGCGTTGATCGTTGGTTATATTTTTGTTTCGCTTGCATTAGTTGCAGCGCGTGGAAAAGGACTTCCGATGTGGCCGACTCGGCCGTGGTTTCTGTGGGCGTTTATGGTTGTGTTGCTTGTATTCAGCGTTGTGAGAAATATTCCTATCTGGCCGTTTACGATTCTGTTCCCTTAGGCCTTTATGTCGAAAAGAATTCAGAGAATTGTTTTGCCGCAGATTTGCGCAGATGAACGCGGATCAAAAAAGCATTTATTTTCTTTCTATCCGCGTCATCTGCGTTTATCCGCGGAAATTTTCTTAAGTGATCTGGACGAGCGGTTTGCCTTCGGTGAGTGATTTTGCAGCCGAACCTTCTTTTCTCAAAATTTCGACTTCTTTTACAAACTCTTCGACGATGTCTTCACCGGTGACGCGGCGCATTGGGACGCCGTCTTTGAAAATCATGCCGACATTGCGTCCGAATGTAATGCCAAGCTGCGAATCGTGAGCTTCGCCAGGGCCGTTGACGGCGCAGCCCATGATCGACAAGTGCAGCGGTTCCTCGACATGGGCAAGTCGGCGTTCGACCTCGGTAACTATCTCGACAAAATTATCAATATCGAGCCGTCCGCAAGTCGGGCACGCGACGACCGTAACGCCGCGTTTACGCAATTCCAAAGATTTAAGAATTTCCCAACCGACGCGAACCTCTTCGTGCGGCTCGGCGGCGAGCGAAACGCGAATAGTATCGCCGATGCCTTCGTGCAATAAAACGCCGAGGCCAATAGCTGATTTGATCGTTCCGCCAAAAGGCGTTCCAGCCTCGGTCACGCCAAGATGAAGCGGATAATCGACCTTCGCCGCCATTAACCTGTAAGCGGCGACCATACGGTTCACATCCGAAGCCTTGAGCGAGATGATGATGTCGCCAAAGCCGAGGTCTTCGAGAATGCGAATGTGCCGCATACCGCTCTCGACCATTGCTTCGGGTGTGGCTGTGCCGTATTTTTTGAGCAGGTCTTTTTCGAGCGAACCGCCATTGACGCCGATGCGGATCGGAACTTTTTGGGCCTCGGCGGCACGGACGACTTCGCGAACGCGGTCAATGTGGCCGATGTTGCCGGGATTGATGCGAAGCTTGTCGATGCCCGCGTCGAGAGCTTTGAGAGCGAGCTTGTAATGGAAATGAATATCGGCAACGATCGGCACATCCGTTCGTTTGCGGATCTCATACATCGCAGCCGCGGCATCATCGTCAGGCACTGCGATACGGACGATCTCACATCCGGCCTCGACCATTTCGTCAATCTGCTTTAGAGTGCCATCAACGTCAGTCGTGTCGGTTTTAGTCATAGACTGGACAACGACAGGAGCCCCGCCGCCGATCGCCACGTCCCGAACCATTACCTGTCTTGTTTTCTTACTCATTTCAAAAATGACTCAACAGATTA
>JANMDA010000184.1:0-9855 GCA_031376085.1 Chloracidobacterium sp. | reverse complement strand
CGTGCATCACGAATATCTATGCACAGAGCGACATGGGAAAGGCGCCTATCGAGTGGCAGACGGTGGCCGAGAGGACAGATTACAAGAAAACTTCGACGTATGACGAGACGATCGCCTACTGCAAAAAACTCGCCGCAGCTTCCGGCGGCCTGATCACTTACACAACGTATGGCAAAAGCGGCGAGGGACGCGACTTGCCGCTGCTGATCGCCGCATCGAACGGAGCGTTTTCGGCGAAATGGGCGCGGAGGGCCGGCAAGGCGGTCGTTTTGATACAAGCAGGTATTCACGCCGGCGAAATTGACGGCAAAGATGCAGGACTCGCGCTTTTTCGCGATATTGCGATCACAAAAACGCGGCGAGACCTCTTGAAAAACGTCGTCATCCTTTTCGAGGTTATTTACAGCGTTGACGGCCACGAAAACTGGAGCGCGTATAACCGAATAAACCAAAACGGCCCCGACGAAATGGGCTTTCGTGCGAATGCGACCAACCTTAATCTCAACCGCGACTATATGAAAGCCGACGCTCCTGAGACGCGAGCATGGCTCGGCCTTTGGAACGAATGGAAGCCCGATCTTTTTATCGATTGCCACGTCACGGACGGAGCGGATTTTCAGTACAACGTCACTTACGACTATTCACATTTTCAGGATGTTAACCCATCGATCCGGGCATGGATGAGCGAACATTTTGATCAAAATGTCGTGGCAAAGGTCGAGAAAGAAGGCAATGTGACAACGACGTATTTTGATCTGGTGGGCCGCGAGATCACGGAGGGCATTGCGATCGGGCCCTCGACTCCTAGGTTTTCCACCGGCTATACACCTATTCGCAACCGTGCCGGCATCCTTATTGAAACGCATGTGTACAAGCCATATAAATCGCGTGTTCGCGCCACTTACGACATTCTGCATTATACCGTCGCTGAGGTCGGCAATGCGAGAGACAGTTTGTTCGCGGCGAACGTGATCGCGGACACACAAACCGTCGAGCGTGGTAAAACATACGACGAAAAACGCAAGTTTCCGTTGACGATGGGCGTAACAGACAGATCGACTCCATTCGTGTTAAAGGGCGTCGAATATACGATGGGGGACAGTCCCATTTCCGGCGGCAAAAAAATCGTTTATGGCACCATACCGAAAGAATACACGGTTCAAAAATTTGACGAGGGCAAGGTCCTAACATCGGTCGTACCGCCTCTCTACTACATAATTCCGCCGCAATATAAGGATGTGATCGAAGTGTTAAAAGTGCACGGCGTCAAATTCAACCGCCTGGCCAAGGCAAGAGAGTTCGATGTCGAAAGCTACAAGCTTACAGAACCGAAGTGGGCGGCGAGTTCATTCGAAAACAGGATATCAGTCACTTGCAAACCAGCTTTGATAAAGGAAAAACGCACTTACGCCGCAGGCTCTGTTATCGTACCAATGTCTCAGGAAGCAGCGAATGTCGCGATCCATCTACTCGAACCAGCCGGGCCGGATTCGTTCGTCTCATGGGGATTTTTCAACTCGGTCTTCGAGCAAAAAGAATATGGCGAAAACTACATCCTCGAAAAACTCGCAACTAAAATGCTCGCCGAAGACCCAAAGCTGCAAGAAGAATTCGACCGCCGTTTGCTAGACCCAGCCTTCGCCCGCAACCCTCGTGCGCGATTGGAGTTCTTTTACCAGCACTCGCCATATTATCTGAATCAGAAAGTTGGTGTTTATCTGGTTGGACGCATTGTGAATGCAATCAAATAAAAAAGACGAGCCGTCAGACTCGCCTAAAAAAGTTGGTGGAGATGACAAGAGTCGAACTTGCGACCTCTGCATTGCGAACGCAGCGCTCTGCCAACTGAGCTACATCCCCAAATTCTAGTAAAAAGTTAAAAGGAAAAAGGCAAAAAAGCAAGCATTACTGCACACCTGCGGGCAGCAGCGAGCCTTTGGGGTCGGAGGCAAATGCGTAGCCGTCTTCGATCTTGCCGATGATGCCGTGAAAGGTGATCTCTTCACCGCTGCCGAGCACCACGACGACGTCACCGGGGCTGACCTTCTTTTCATCGACGACAAACTTAATGACCGTCGCGTTGCCGCTTTCCTGGGCGACCGATTCGTATTCAAAAGTGTCAGCGTTAAAGCTGAGTGTCTGACAAAATGCTACTTCCATAAATTTTTAGCCACGAATGGCACGAATTACACAAATAAAAAATCGTGTTATTGTGGCTAAATCTTACTCTTTTGGTATGACAAAGTCCAAAGTTATCGCATCGTGATCTGATAGCGGCAACGAATCAGAATCAACCAAATTGGCGATGGTTTTCGGTTTCGTTTGAGGTGCAAGACGTAAACCTTTGCCAACGAACCAATCGAGTCGAACCGAAACACTGCCTCCGACACGTCCTGCCGCCCAGAAAATGAATTTGAAACACCATTCCGGCACCCAGTCTCGAAGATTAGTATTTTTTTCGATGCTTTCGATGTGATAATGCAACGTGCCGACGCCTGATTCGTTGAGTGTTTTATACTCATAGCCGCGAGATTCGAGATCTCGAAAAAGTCCGCGTTCGAAATAACGGTCGGGATGCGGAAAATGATTTTTAGCTACATTTCTGACACCCATCATCACACGCCGCCAATAGCCGAGTATCGCGTGCGTCGCCGTTTGAGCGTTGAACGTTGTCGTGTTCCAATCGCCGCCGATCAACGTTGGCAGTGGCGGCAAGGTATCGAGGTGATCGAGAATTATCCACACTTGCAGTCGGCGATGTTCGCGAGAGCAGTGAACATCTAAGTGAACTGTCACGGCTCTAAATGTGCCCGCAGGATGCTCAATGTCAGCGATCAAAGCACGCAGCCAGCCGAGTCGCTTTTCCTTGCCCCACATCTTGTCTTTCCCGTTTGGCAGCGGCACTGCATGAACATTTTTCATCGGCCACGGCGACATCATCGCAAGGCCGTGGATCGACGCGGTATTTTCGCCTTCCATCTCGGATTCGATGCCGCTTCCCTTTTGCAGCGGAATGTAAACGGAAGCAAACGCGTAATTCAGTTTCAATTCGCGGGCAATTTCCTTCGCTACAAAACGGTTGCCGCTGCGCGCCATTCCGTGATCAAGTTCGGGAAGAAACAGAATGTCTTTGTTTTTTAAATTCTCATGGTTTTTGAGAGCTTCAACGATACCGTCAAAGCGGATGCCGCGTTCAAGGTTCCATGCGAGGGCAGAACCGCCTGCGTAAGCAGGTGGCGCGGCGCGCGAATGAAAATCGTCGTTGGCAAGCATCGAGTCTCTGCCACTTGCTGACGCAAGCGGTTCTGCCACCACCGCATTCATAATGCGTTCGACTTCTGGTTGGATGTGCTTCCACAGATCGGAAGCTTCCATCTCAGCCGTCGATTCGAACTTCAGCAGCTCGGGAAAATACTGATTAAGGTCGTGGTCAAGAATTGCGGGCGGGCCGGTATGGTTAGTCATCATAACGCATTTTAACCGGAGCAACCGCGAGGAAATCATTGGTGATCCGATCAGTGTAAACACTCAAAAGCTCGTCGATCCTTTTCTCGTTTTCCGATCTAAATATCAGTCCGACGTGCTTTGGTTTATTGACCTTATAAACGATCTCTTCGTCGGTGTAGTGTGAAGTGTCGGGCTCTTCAACATTGGCGAGGGCAAGCGTAATGCCGGCAAAATCCTTTCGCAATTTTGGAATCTGATAAGGCTTTTCTTCGGTGGCGATTTCGAGCTTTGCCCATTCGCGCCAGAGGTTGAAGCCGCAGGCGTGTTCGAGGACGTTTGCGATGTAAGCCCCACCGACACGGCACGCGACCTCGAGCAAAAAGAATTCGCCCGTTTCTTCGCTATGTAAAAACTCGGCGTGCGTGACTCCGCGATCGTATTTAAATGCCATCAGCAATGCACGATTGAGCGTCTCAAGTTCCTTTCGTTCCTCCGAGCGATACGGCACGATCGACGAAGTAAAAACGCCGCCGTAATGCGACACTTTGAACGGCGTCGTTCCATACTGGCTGACGCCGCAGGCGACAACCTTGCCGCTTTCCACGACTGAATCAACATGAAAAACGCGGCCCTCGACAAATCGCTCGATTAAAAACTGCGACGGATGATCGCGCCAATTATTTAGGTTGTCGAGATCGGTCAGCACTTGCCAAACTTCATCTGCCGTATCGCATTTACGAATCCCGAATGCCGAAACCTCATGCCGCGGTTTAACTACCCACGGTGCCGGAACACTGCAAAGAAAATCGTTGATCTCGCTTTCATTGAAAGCTGCAATGAACTCGGGACAGGGAATGCCGGCCTGATACGCTATGTTCCGCATAGTCAGCTTGTCGCGAAACCTCAGGGCATGTGAACGGCTCATTCCTGGCAGAATGAGATGTTCACGGGTACGAGCTGCAGTCAGAACGTCAAATTCGTCGAGTCCGACAACGCGGTGTATCGGCATTGAGCCGGCAATGTTTGTCGCGGCTCTAACGTAATCCATCGGAACAGCTTCAGCACCCACCGTCTTTACGTCATTGATCGAGGCCCAGCCCCAGTCGTAATCAAGCAGATTCTCTCTGGTAACCAACGTGACGTGCCAGCCAGCATTATGTGCCTCTTCGAGAAACTCTGTGCCTTTATATTCGCTGGCTATGCAGACAATATGGTTTTTCATAAATAAACTGTTCCACTTGTTCTACTGTCAACTTGTTCCGTAACGGAACAGGCAAACAAATGGAACTGAAAACACCGATTTTATTTTGTAATAAAAGAATGGCACAATTTAGCCGTTAAGACAATGGTTTTGCACCTCAAATTATGGGCGAGATTGATATAGGACAATTTGTTTCGAGCTTGGTCATCTATATGGTGGTGTGGATCTTCGCGGTCTCGGCACATGAAGCCGCCCACGCATGGATGTCGCTCAAATACGGAGATGACACCGCCTATTTGCTTGGCCGCGTCACACTAAACCCGATACCCCATATCGATCCCATAGGTACGTTGCTGCTGCCAATCATCGGTTTTGTGATCGGATATGCACCCGGCGGCGGCGTTGGCGTTCCGCTTATAATGTGGGGAAAACCAACTCCAGTAAATCCGCTGAAGTGGAGAAAAAAAGATCAGGCGAACGTTATGGTTTCGCTTGCAGGAATCGCAACGAACCTGATCATTGCATTTACCGTCAGCTTTATACTGAAGATCTTGATCTGGAACGGTTTATTTACGAGCGAGAATATAACGACCGGGATTACCGCTCCGTTATTTGCACTGCTGACAAGTACGATCATCCTGAACGTCGGCCTCGCCGTGTTTAATTTGCTGCCGTTTCCACCGCTTGATGGCAGCAGGGCTCTGCAGTCGTTTCTGCCCGCAAGTTTCGAGCCTCTGATCAACATACTTGAAACATACGGATTCCTGATCTTGCTTATTTTGATACAACTGGGAGTCATAAATTTTCTGGTGTCGCCCATCAGAAATTTTCTACTCTATCTGCTTTTTTAATCAATGAAAAAATGCATTTTCAACGGTGAACAACTGACGGAACACAGGCTACCAGCCTGCGAGTACATGACACGCAGGCTTGCAGCCTGCGTTCCGACAAGCAATCAATGACAAATAAACGCATTTTCAGCGGCGCGCAGCCGACCGGCGATCTGCACATCGGTAACTATCTCGGTGCGCTTCGCAACTGGGTCGCGCTGCAGGATGAATATGAGAGTTTCTACTGCATTGTAAATCTTCACGCAATCACTCTGCCGCAGGATCCAAAGGTTTTGCGTCAAAAGACGCTCGACCTAGCTCGCATCTACCTCGCCGCCGGAGTCGATCCCGAAAAAGCTACGATATTTGTTCAGTCGGACGTGCCCGAACACACGGAATTGACGTGGGTGTTGTCGTGCATTTCACGAATGGGCGAGCTTGAACGGATGACGCAATTTAAGGATAAAGCGCGGCGATCGTCTGAGAGCATTGACCGCCTGATCGCTGAATACAATTTGACAACCGCTCTGGATCAGCACGAGCAAGGTTCAGATGAACCTCAAGAAGCCGCAGCTAAAATCGTGGAAAGTGTCATTAAACTCAAAGATACTAGGAGTGTTGCAGGCGTCGGTCTATTTACTTATCCGGTTTTGATGGCCGCCGACATTCTTCTATATCAAACCGATCTCGTTCCGGTAGGTAAAGATCAAAAACAGCACCTCGAACTGACGCGTGACCTTGCGGAAAGGTTCAATCGCGATTTTGGTGAGACCTTCAAGATTCCTGATCCATACATCCCGCCGGTCGGAGCGAATATCTTGTCGCTGCAGGACCCGTCAAAAAAGATGTCGAAATCGGACGAGAATGTTAACGGCTCGATCTTCCTGCTCGATGACGCCGATACGATCACGAAAAAGTTCAAACGTGCGGTTACGGACAGCGGGACGGAGATAAATTTTGACGAAACACGTCCCGCGATCAAAAATCTTCTGACTATTTATCAGCTTCTAACCGGCAAGTCGGCAGACGAATGCGTGTCACATTTCGAGGGCAAGGGCTACGGCCAATTCAAAGGTGAGCTTGCGGACGCTACGATTGAGTTTTTACGTCCTTTTCAGGAAAAAATAAAACAATACGACGACGCATCACTGGCCTCAATACTAAAAAGCGGAGCGGAAAAAGCTCACTCTATAGCCGCATCGACGCTCGCTGACGTTTACAATAAAACGGGTATTAAATAGATGAAGATCACAGTTTACGAAAAACCGACCTGCACGACGTGCCGAAAGCTAAATAAGCTTTTTGAGGAAAACGGCATTGACTGGACGAAGGTTAATTATTTTATCGAGCCTTTTACCGTAAAGAAATTGGCCGATCTTTTGAAGAAAACGGGACTGCGGCCTTACGACGTGCTGCGTCGTGCCGAGCCGGAATTCAAGCCGCTTGGAATAACGGACAAAACGCCTGATAAAGATGTTATAAAGGCGATGGTCGAGCATCCATCTATTATCCAACGGCCGATTTTGGAGGTTGGAGATAAGGCGGTTCTGGCGCGGCCTATAGAAAAGGCGTTAGAGATGCTTAGTTCGAAATGAGAACAAAACTTCCAGAATGTTTTTCTCTCGTATCGCTGATTGCGGTCATGGTGTCTTGCGATCTTCGCAGCGGCACGGCGAAAGAGGAGATGAAAAAGTGGAACTCAAAGCCGACGCCATCAGTTGTTCTGTCACCTACGCCCACGCCGATCGATCCTGCGGAAATCGTAAACGTTGACACCGCGTTGCAGGGCGATTTGATCTCAGCTAACGGTCACGGCCAAAACACAAAGTCGGCATGCACAAAATTCAACCGCCTTTTGGTAAATGGTGATGGCGGCGCAATCACTGTAAAAGGCGTTTGCCGCCAGATAATGGTCAATGGCGACAGAAACAAAATAACGGTCGACGCGGCTATGGAGTTTGTATTTAACGGAAGCGAAAATAACGTAAAATATTCACGCTTTGTAAACGGCAAACCGCCGTCAGTAGTTGAAAATAAGACCGGCAATGTGATCGGCAAAGTCGCCGCAGCTACAATGACAACCAGTCAGCCGCAGAGTAAAATTGTAAAATGAGCACTACAAACGGCAACGGCCATTACCCAAAACCGAAAAACGTCCTCGGCGGCGAATTAAAAAACTGCTGCACCGATCCGATGACAGGCTTTTATCGTGATGGCTATTGCCGCACCGGAGCGGACGACACCGGACGCCATACGGTCTGTATCATCGCGACTGATGAATTTTTAGCCTATTCAAAAACGGCAGGCAACGACCTCTCGACGCCTATGCCGCAATTTGATTTTCCGGGAGTGAAGGGCGGCGACAAATGGTGTCTTTGCGTGACGCGTTGGCAGCAGGCTTTTGAAGATGGAATGGCACCAAAGGTTGATCTGGAAGCAACCCACGAATCGGCTCTACAAGTTGTCAGAATTGAAGATCTGCGCGAATATTCAGCATAACGGATTTTAATGGATCAGGAACGCGAACAATATAATTTTGATTTTCATAAAGAGAACGCCCAGATCGTTCGTGATTCGGAATCGGTGAACATCAAGATCGGCGATTTTGCCGGGCCGCTCGACCTGCTTTTATTTCTCATCAAGCAGGAACAGGCAAATATTTTCGACATTCCGATCGCAAGGATCACCGAAAAGTATCTCGAATACATCAGGCTAATGACGCGGCTCGACATAACGGTCGCGACCGATTTTCTTGTGATGGCGGCAACGCTGATCGAGATCAAATCGAAAATGCTCCTGCCGCGCGATCCCAAGGCCGTTGAGGACGAAGAGATCGATGACCCGCGACAGGAACTCGTCGACCGCCTGCTCGAATACGAAAAATTCAAGACCGCCGCCGGAATGCTCTATGAACGTGCGACTGTCGAGCAGGCTGTCTTTGCCCGCGGGCCGATCGAATCGGATGATAATACCGAGGTCGATGCGTCCGTTTTTGACATTTTGACCATTTTTCAAAAGATCGTCGCCCGTCACGTCGATGAAGTAAAAATGGAGATCGAGCGCGAGGAAATATCTCTCGCCGACATGCTCAAAACACTCAAGCGTCGGCTTTTTGAAGAAAAAGAAATTAGTCTGCTAAAGTTTTTCGAGGAAATGCACTCGAAACGCGAACTCGTGACCGCATTTATCGCCGTTCTCGAGATCGTCCGCACAGAAAGCGTTAAATTGATGCAAAAGGTAACGTTTGGAGATATTATTCTGAGGATGTCAGAACCACCTGCGCTAGCGGGTGGTTGAAGATACAAACTGAACAACTTATATGGAATCAGCCGCAGAACAAAAAACCGTACGCACAACGGCCGAGTTGGTCGCACTCGTTGAAGCCCTTATTTTTGTCGCCGACGAACCGCTGACTGCAAAGCTGCTTTCTGAGGTGCTTGACGACGATCGCGAAAGAGTTCTGGCGGCCGTCGAAGAGCTCCAGCGCGAATACGAATCACGCGAAAGCGGCCTGCAAATACGCGAGATCGCCGGCGGCTGGCAGCTCGCAACGCGAACGGAGTTTCACGAAGAGATTCGGACATTTCTCAAAACTCGCCCATCGGCAAAACTGTCCATAGCTTCACTCGAAACGCTCGCGGTCATCGCCTACAAACAGCCTGTAACCGTGCCGGAAATACTTGAGATTCGCGGCGTTCAATCCGCTTCGGCGATCAAAACACTTCTCGACAAACGCCTTATCGTTGCCAAAGGCCGCAAAGAAACCGTCGGCCGCCCGATGCAATACGGCACATCAAAAGATTTTTTGATCCAGTTCGGGTTGAAAGACCTATCCGAGCTGCCGTCGATCGAAGACTTCGAGGACTTAGTCCAGTAGATTCACAACAGAGACACAGAGAACACGGAGAAATTCGTATTTCTTCTTTTTTCTCTGCGTTCTCTGTGCCCTCTGTGGCAAAATCGTCTTATGCAGGAAAGATTACAAAAATTGATCGCTCAAGCTGGTATTGCCTCACGCCGCGCGGCCGAGCAGCTTATTACAGCCGGCGAAGTCTCAGTAAACGGCCACGTTGTGACTGAGCTTGGAACAAAGGCCGACCCCGAAAAAGATCACATAAAAGTTCGCGGACGCCTTATCAATAAAAAGCTGCAAGACCGAACAAATGTCTACGTCCTGCTGAATAAGCCAAAGGGTTATCTATCAAGCGCCGCCGATCCTGAAGGTCGAAAACTTGTCATTGATCTTGTAAAAGGCAAAGGAAGGCTACATCCCGTTGGGCGACTCGATTACAATTCCGAAGGATTAATAATTCTCACCAACGACGGCAATTTTACAAATCACATTGCCGGTTCGAAATCGCTCATTCCCTTCTTTGA
>JANMDA010000176.1:0-3812 GCA_031376085.1 Chloracidobacterium sp. | reverse complement strand
AACGAATACGGCACCGTATTCTCGCAGCAGCTTTTTGGCTATTCCATCAGCAGGCATTCGAAAATCAACGGGTAGATGCATGCCGAATCGTCCCAGATCTTCGCGTTCTTTCATCGTCATTTTTGGTAAAGGTGTCGACTGTTTGGCCGGATTTGGAACCGCTTTTAAATCCTGGCCGGGACTTATCTCAAAAAGACAAAGAATGAAGATGCCGACTGTTAGATATCTATAAAACATCTCATCCGCTTAGTTCCACTCACGAACGATCCTTAAACTTGAATCGAGGTGAGTTTTCATATATTCGTCCGTTTCAATAAATGGTATCGCCGCTCTAATTTTACTGTAGATGTCACGCGTTCCGACGCCGAGCCGTTTATCAGAACCTAACACTTTCTTACGAAAATCAATTCCCTGCGCGGCGCACAATAATTCAAGCGAGAAAATATTTTCCAGATTTTCAGCAACCTGACGCAGTTTTAACGCCGCTGTCGCACCCATCGAAACGTGATCTTCGACATTCGCCGAGCTGGGTATCGTATCGACGCTGGCCGGATGCGCGAGTATTTTATTTTCAGTGCAAAGCGCCGCGGCAGTGTATTGGACGATCATAAAGCCCGAATTTATGCCGCCGTGTTCGGTCAAAAATGGCGGCAAAATACGGTCGTTCGACGCCTCATCGGTCAGTCGCATAATGCGGCGCTCGGAGATGTTTCCGAGTTCGGTAAGAGCAATGGTCAGATAATCGAAGGCGAGAGCGAGCGGCTCACCGTGAAAGTTACCGCCGCTGAGCACTTCTATCTTGCCGTTTTCATCCGCAAAAATGAGCGGATTATCAGTGACTGAATTCAATTCAAGTTTAAGCAGCCATTCGGCATAAATCACAGCATCGCGGCACGCTCCGTGAACCTGCGGCATACAGCGCAGCGTGTAGGCGTCCTGAACATTTGACGGGTCGAAGCCACGGATAAATTCACTCTCGGCAAGGATATTCCGCAGATTTTCGGCACACTGCATTTGTCGCGGATGCGGCCTCAACGCGTGAATGCGCTCGTCAAAAGCCGAGACGGTACCGTGCAAAGCCTCGAGGCTCAAACAACCGGAAATATCGGCGATCTCAGCAAGGCGTTTTGCTCTCCAAGTTTCGAGCAGGCCGACCGCAGTCATTACAGTCGTGCCGTTTGTCAGTGCAAGGCCTTCTTTCGCGGCGAGAGTGACAGGAGTTAAACCTGCACACTGTAGTGCCTCTTTGCCGTGAACGGTTTCACCTTTATATTCCGCTTCGCCTTCGCCGATCAAAACACACGCAAAATGAGCGAGCGGAGCAAGATCACCGCTGGCTCCGAGACTTCCCTTTTCAGGAATTACAGGATGAACGCCGTGATTGAGGCATTCGAGTATGAGTTCGAGAGTTTCAAGCCTGATGCCCGAAAAACCGCGAGCGAGCGTATTTGCGCGAATAAGCATTATTGCCCGCACAGTTGGAATATCAAAGGCTTTGCCAACTCCAACTGCATGACTAAGCACAACATTTCGCTGGAGAGTTTCAACCTCTTCACGGCTGATTATCTTGTCCTTAAACGCACCGAATCCGGTCGTGATGCCATACGCGATCTCACCACGGTCAAGCAGAGTTTGAACAGCGTCTGCACAACGATTCACAGCCACCTTAGCATTTTCAGACAATAAAACTCTCGGCTCGCCGGGCTTGCAATAAGCTACGGCAACAACCTGTTCAAATGTGAGGCTTTCGCCGTCGATAATGATCTCGCTGGTCATAGACAATGAGAGATTAACACAAAATGTGTGAATGATTTAGAGGACGGCTTTGCCTTTTGAAATGACGGTGCGGACAAGATTGCCGCCGAATTCATATGTTATGTGCCGATAGTCGGCAGCATCGACTATAAGTAGATCGGCTTGTTTGCCGGCCTCAATTGAGCCGTGTGTTTCACCAAGCCCTATTGAAAAAGCGGCGTTTATGGTTGCGGCATTCAATGTTTCGGCGGGCAAAAGCTTTTGGTAACGGCACGCTATCGCCATTGCCATTGGCATCGATGGGCACGGGGCCGAACCAGGATTATAGTCGGTCGAAAGAGCGATCGCACAGCCTGCATCGATCATTTTTCGGGCATTTACAAACTGAGTTTTACCAGCGTTGAAATTTTCCGTCGGTATGACGACACCGATAGATTCGCTCATTGCAAGCAGCGTCACTTCCTCGTCCGAGATCGCGTCCAAGTGATCGATAGACACCGCATTTGCTTCGACGGCAAACTTCGAACCGCCGAGATTTGTAAATTGATCAACGTGGGCCTTTAGCTTAAATCCGAGGCTTTTTGCCGTTTCAAGAATGTGCCTGGATTGGTCAACCGTAAATGCACCTTTCTCGCAAAACACATCGCAGAAAAAAGGCGTCTTTCCATGAAACGTCGATCCGACAAACCATTTCCACGCAGCCGAAAGCATCGTATCGCAAATAAGATTGACGTATTTTTCCGAGTTGCCTTTGTATTCCGGCGGGACAGTGTGAGCAGCGAGAAAAGTTGGGACAATGTCCATTGCGTGCGTCTTGTCAAGTTCCTCGATCACCGTAAGCATTTTCAACTCGGTATCAGTGTCGAGGCCGTAGCCCGTCTTTATCTCGCATGTCGTTGTGCCGCACGCGAGCATTTTGTCGAGCCGCTTGCTGCTTTGTTCGACGAGTTGTTCGAATGTTGCGGCGCGTGTGTGTTTTACGGTAGAGATAATGCCGCCGCCGCTTGTCAGGATCTCAAGATAATCCGCACCTTTGATCTTTAACTCAAACTCATTAAGCCGGTCACCCGAATAAACAATATGTGTATGCGGATCGACGAAGCCGGGACAGACTACTCGACCTTCTGCATCAATGACAATGTCCGAAGAATATGAACCTAGTATCTTTTCGACACTTTCAGCAGCGGCAATCTTACCGTCAATAATTGCAACCGCACCATTTTCTATGATGCCAACATCAAGCATCGCCGCACCGCGCTTCGGCTTGCTACCCGAAGCACATGTTACCAACTGTCCGGCATTATGAATGATGAGTTCTACCTGCTGCATTATTGTTTGGGCTTGGTTATCTTTTTATGAATTTCAGGCGTCGCCATCAACGAGGCCGAACCGTACCAAGGTGTCATATCAGGAATTAGTATGCCGGATTTTACTGCTGGATCGGTCTCTACTATCTTTTGAGCTTCCTCAATAGTTGCCGTATTAAAGATATAAAGCCCGCGATAACCCTTGTCATTCTTCATAAACGGCCCGGCGACGGCAAGTTTGCCTTCGTCGGCAAGACGCCCGATATTCTTCATATGACCCGCAAAAATATCGTCACGTTCTTTGTCCTTGAATTCGCCATCCTTCGGCCCAGTTTTTAGGATTACGAGGACGTAGCTTTTCATACCGTTATCATTGCCGCCCAGCTTTTTGGCTAGTTCGGCATCATACTTCACAGGTTCAGCGGGCTTATTTGTCTGTCCGAAGGCCACAGCACTTAGAGTGAATACTGTGACGGCAAATAAAATTGTCGTAATTACAAATTTCATAAAACTTATCCTTCCATTTTGTAAAGTTCTGAGAGTTTAACATATACGCATCGCGCACTGAATAAGATTCAAGTGGCAATTTATTGCTGTTAGGAATTCGGTTATCATTATCCGAAAGATATTATGTCCAGAATTATACACGCACCAACGGGAACCGAATTAACATGCAAAAACTGGCTCATCGAAGCCGCTTACCGGATGATACAGAATAATCTCGATCCGGACGTGGCGTTCGACCCTGAT
>JANMDA010000172.1:0-4898 GCA_031376085.1 Chloracidobacterium sp. | reverse complement strand
GTGCGGCCCATACCCGACTGCACCTCATCAATGATAAGCATGATGCCGTTTTCGTCACAGATGCGTCTTAACTCTTTAACAAACGCCGTTGGTGCCGGAATGTAGCCGCCTTCGCCCTGGACGACTTCGAGGACGATGCCGGCGACTTCTTCGGGCGGCGTCGTTGTTTGGAAAAGACGCTTTTCGATCCACTTAACTACATCTCGTGTGATCGTTGCCTCGTCAGTGGGCATATCGGTCGCAAAATGGCGGAATTTATTTGGATACGGTATGTGGACGACGTCGAGAGCCTGACGCATAAAGCCAAGCCGCTGAGCCTTTTTGGAAGAGGTTAAGCTCAAAGCTCCAAGCGTTCTGCCATGGAATGAGCCGAAGAACGAGATAAACTTCTGCCGCCGCGTGTGATACATCGCGACCTTTAAAGCAGTTTCGACGGCTTCAGCTCCGCTGTTGCCGAAATGCGTTCTTGTCGGACCTTCGATCGGACAAATTTCTTCCAGTTTTTTACCAAGCTCCGGCATGTGCCGGTAATAGAAATCGGTGCCGCAGAGATGGATCAGCTCGCCGACCTGTTTCTGGATAGCAGCGACGATCTCAGGATGACAATGGCCAGTCGAACAAACGGCCACGCCCGCATTGCAGTCTAGAAAAGTGTTGCCATCCGGATCGGTGATCCAAACGCCGCTTGCGTGGTCAACAACCAGTTTGTAATCAGGCCGCGGATAGCTTGGCGTTACATAACGCGAATCGGCGTCTATGATCTCGCGGGACTTCGGCCCTGGCAATTCTGTTTTAATAGATGGTCTTTGTAATTCTTGTGTCGGTGTCATGATTTTTTCTCCTTTGCTAAAGAGACTCAGGAAATAACTCGATCAATCGGATGCATTACTATCCACACTTCCTCTTCTTGAAGAATTCGCATCAGCCCTTGCTTGATCTCTTCAAGATAAGAGACAAGTTTGTTCGACTCGGTTGGATTGGTGGGATCACTGTCAAAGTCGCAAAATAGAATGCGAATGGCATCGGAAACAAGATCAACGCTCGAAGAAGAAGCAAACAAACCAGTAAATGGTGTTGTTACAGTTGCCCCGCCTCGCGTGAGAGCCAATTCCTCTGCAAACCATTCGATTGCAACCTTATAAGCAACCAAATCCGAACGCGTCGGCAGAAAGATCTCAACGCGTGTTCTTCTTTCGATCGGCATTCAGTTTCTCCTCAAAAGCAGTGATTCGTTCCTTAACGGTAGCCATTCTTGCGAACATCACATCTTTTGGGTTGTCGAGCGTAACTGGATGCCTGCGACTAACAGGCTGGTTTGCCCTCGGTGTGTCGTTTGTTATTTTGTTTTGAGTCTTATTCATTTCTATTTCCTCAATTTAATTAGAATATTACTATGTAGAAACAAATGGAGACTCAGTCACCGGCGAAAAGATTCGCTCGCTGCTTCATGGGACAGAGTTTTGAGATGCAACGTGAGGTCATAGGATGCGGTTAATATATCAGAATCTACATCGCATTTCAATAAATATAGTTGAGCATGAAACAATGTGAGAATGGAAATCCCCAAAAAGTTCACAAATCGTCTGATTGACGAGACAAGTCCCTATCTGCTTCAGCACGCCCATAATCCCGTTGATTGGTATGCGTGGGGCGATGAGGCCTTTGAACGGGCGAATGCGGAAGACAAGCCGGTGCTGGTGAGCATTGGCTACTCGGCGTGTCATTGGTGTCATGTGATGGAGCATGAGTCGTTTGAGGATGAGGCCACGGCTGCGATCATGAACGAGCATTTCATCAACATAAAGGTTGATATGGAAGAGCGGCCCGACGTTGATCAGATCTATATGAATTTTGTCCAGCTTACGACAGGTCGCGGCGGCTGGCCGATGAACGTTTTTCTAACACCGGACAAGCGGCCGTTTTTTGGCGGCACCTATTTTCCGCCGGCACCGCGTTATGGGATGGCGAGTTGGCAGCAAATTTTGGCCAGCATCGCCGAGGCGTATAAGACTAAGCGTAATGAGTTAGAAAATTCGGCTAATGATATTGTCGGGGAATTGCGGCGGTTGAGTATTGTCGAAGCTGCGTCCGGCGGCCTTTCGCCCGATCTGCTAGATGCGGCATTTGCGAGTTTTACACGAACCTTTGACACAGTGAATGGCGGTTTTGGCGGTGCGCCAAAATTTCCGCCGGCAATGTCGTTGGAGTTTTTGCTTCGATATCATCATCGCACAGGCGACGATAAGACTCTGTCTATAGTGACATTCACGCTCGACAAAATGGCTCGCGGCGGGATTTACGATCAGCTTGGCGGCGGTTTTCATCGTTATGCGGTGGATGCAATTTGGCTGGTGCCGCATTTCGAGAAGATGCTTTATGACAACGCTCAGTTGATTCGCGTCTATTTGCATGCATTTCAGGTGACGGGCGATGAGTTTTACAAGCAGATCGCCATTGAAACGCTCGAATATGTGCGGCGTGAAATGCTCGATGAATCGGGCGGATTTTATTCGACGCAGGATGCGGATAGTGAAGGTGAAGAAGGAAAATTTTTTGTCTGGACGCCTGAGCAAGTCGCTGAGGTTTTAGGCGAGAAAGATGCAGAAGATTTTTGTGCGTATTTTGATGTTACGCCAAATGGCAATTTCGAGAGCAACAATATTCTAAATATTAAGAACCCAGTCGCTATCGCTCCCGGTTCTGACACTTTCGATGATGCTCGTTCTAAACTTTTTGCGGAGCGGGAAAAGCGAATTAAGCCGCATCGTGATGAAAAAATTTTGACCGCATGGAATGGACTTATGCTTGCGGCTTTTGCAGATGCTGCGGCGGTGCTTGCGAATGATGAATATCTCGAAATTGCAAAAAACAATGCCGAATTTATTCAGACGCAATTACAGAAGGACGGGCGACTGCAGCGTACATGGAAAAACGGAACAGCAAAACTGAACGGCTATGTGGAAGATTACGCCAATGTCGCTGATGGGTTGATCTGTCTATATCAGGTTTCGGGTGAGATCAAATATTTGACAGAGGCAAAAAGGCTCGCCGATCTGATGATCACAGAGTTTTGGGATGATGAGAACGGCGGATTTTTCTTTACTTCGAACGACCACGAGGAATTGATCGTCCGCAACAAGGACTTTTATGATAATGCGACACCGTCCGGCAATTCGGTTGCTGCGGATGTTTTATTGAGATTGGCTAAACTGCTTGCCGACGAGCGGTATGAGCGGTTTGCTGTTACGGTGCTGCGGCTGACTGCTTCACAGCTAAGGCGATATCCGCAGGGGTTTGGACACGCTCTGGCGGCCATGGAGTTTCATCTTGCGGCTACAAAAGAGATTGCTGTGATCGGTGAAAAGGGTAATGAACTGGGACGAAATATATTAGCAAAGTATTTGCCGAATGTGGTTATCGCAATGTCATCGAAACCGGAATCGGATGCGGGTATGATTCCGTTATTGAAAGATCGTGGCATGATAGACAAAAAACCGACGGTTTATGTCTGTGAGGATTTCGTGTGTCAGCGTCCTGTATCGTCTCAGGCAGAAGTTGATGAATTGCTTGCGTAATCGAGAAGGCCCGGTCAAAATATTTTGACCGGGCCTCTACAAAATTTGGAAATGTCAACTATGGTTTCTTAGCTGCGTTGGCCGGAGCAACTGCGGCGTTTACCGATTTCATTGCGTTCGTTGCAGTGTTCATGGCATTTCCTGCCTGGCTCATAGCACTGTTGGCAGCGTTGATTGCGTTTCCTGCCTGACTGATGGCACTGTTGGCAGCGTTCATGGCGTTAGCAGCCATCTTATTGGCATTGGCCATTGTGTTAGCTGCGGTATTTTTGACGTCTCCGCCACATGCCATTGCCAAAGCACCTGCTATAAAAATCGTTAAAAGGGCAACAATTCTTTTCATATTTTCGGTCCTCCTGTAGTCTTTCGAATATCTATTTTAATAGTTGAACACAACTTATTGCGTACAGTTTATGTCGATGCACAATATAGTCCACAAATGTAGATAAGTCAAACGAGCGGCAATAAAGAAAAAAGCACCTCGTCCGAAAACGAAGTGCCTTTACAAATAAATAAGAAGAAAAACTATTTCTTCATTGCGTTTGCATTTGCCATTGCATTGGCAGGCTTCATAGCATTTGCCGGCATGTTGGTCGCCGGTTTGATCGCATTTGCCATGCTGTTAGCAGCACTCTGCATCTGATTAGCAGCAACCTGTGCTGTGTTAGCAGCAACATTGGCCGCGTTTACAACTGCATTCACCGCTGCCGGTTTAACCGCTGTGTTATTTGCAGGCGCTTCGCCGCAAGCCATTCCAAGTGCACCCAAACCAAGAACTGTCGAAAGTAAGATTACTTTTTTCATTTTATTTTTCAAACTCCTGTCTTATCTCAAAGATTAAAATACTTATAACTAGCGTTCGGCTGATCGGACACAACCGTTATTACCCTGAACTCTTTCTTTTTCAAGGCAAAACACAATATATTGATTACAAAGGCAATAGTCAACCCTAAAATCGCACAAAAATGATTATTTTTTTATATTTTTTCCCGGCATTTTTTTTAGCTTTCACAAGTTTTTTGGCAGAAGGCCGATGTTTGTTGACTATTGTATGAAATAATGACTTTTTTTAGCCAGGAAATACCTTAAACATGACGAAAAATTCCCAGTTTTTTTCACCTTTTTTTCAAAGCAGAAGTCTGCTGGGCTGTCTTTGGAACCGATGGTGAGGCGCTCAAACACTCAACTCGGCGGCGCCGGAAATGACGTGATTTTCTCAATTATAATATAACTTTCCGTGTGTGCACTTCGTTGTATTTGCGGAGTTCTTCGCACCCTGGCTATCGAGCGGGATTCGCCATTAGATGTTCGGCTTTATATTTT
>JANMDA010000141.1:0-7628 GCA_031376085.1 Chloracidobacterium sp. | reverse complement strand
ATCGTTTTGCGAAAAGACGGTTCGCTCTGGTTTGCAGTCGGAGCTCGCGGCGGGCCGCGAATAATTTCAGCCTCTCTGCAAACGATAATCAATGTAATCGATCACGATATGGATATACAATCCGCCATTGACGCGCCGAGAATGCATCATCAATGGCTGCCCGATGAGATAGTTTATGAGCCGTTTGGAATGTCGCCGGACACAATGCTGCTGCTTTCAGGCATTGGCCATAAGTTCGTCGCAAAGCCTGATAAGGTTGCGGCAGCCACAGGAATCATGGTTGATAAAAAAGGCGTTAGATTAGGCGCGGTCGATTCACGAAGCGACGGATTGGCAGCAGGTTATTGAGGCGTTTCGTCCTGTTCGAGAAGCTTGGTAGTGTTTTCGGTTACGCTGGTTGGCTGCAGATCGTTCGTGTCGCGCCAATTTCCTGCGGCTGGAGTAAAAAATTGAGCCGCCGGGACTGTGTTTTGCGGCGGCAAAGCACTTGGCCTTGTTGAATGCAGGGAAGCTGTGCCTGCTATAACTTTTTCTTCCAGAGTTGCGGCACCAGGTTTGGCAGATTCAAACATCAGAGCGTAAGCCATCCGTAGTAAGCCTCCGATTAAGCAGATGATGACGGCGGCCCCTACGAGAAAAGGCTCGATATTTAATGCCATCGATATCATCCCCATAAGCGGGGCGAAAAGAAATGTCAGTAAAAAGAGGAATAGGCCTTGTTTCAAGCCTCGCTTTCGAGCAGACTGTGCCGGAGTTGTTCCGGTGGTTATGGCAAGCGGATTTAGGCCACCGGTTTGAAGAAGATCACTGACCGCGATTAAAAGGAATCCGCAGCGGGAACAATAGTTCGTTTCATTCGAGATCTTTTCCTGGCCGCACTGTGGACAAAACATTTACTGTTTCTCCTGTTCGTCCAATAGCCGCGTTGTATTTTCTGTAATGCTTGTCGGCTGTAGGTCATTGGTGTCACGCCACGAACCTGCGAGCGGTGCGGCATACATCCCGACGGGCACAGAGTGAGCAGTCGGTAAGGCACTCTGGCCGGCACCGTATTGAAGTTGATCCGGCGGGCGCTGCATATTACCGATAAAAAATGCGGGTGGTTTTGAACTTGGCAAAGCGACCAGCGAACCTATAATTATCAACATCGCACCAAAAACGCCGGTAATAGCTATGATCCCAATCAATTCATCAGGGGCACCTAGTATGCCGAAAAAAGCAGTAGCGAACATTGTAAGGAAAATGAACCAAAAAGATCCAAAAAGCACGCCGTTCTTTTTCGAAAATAGGGGCTTTTTGTAGTTCATTTGCTCCAACAGGGCAAGCTGAGGCAAAGTGCCTCCATTGGCGACCACTTCCGCAACGATGTTTAGGGGCATTCCGCAACGCGAACAGAATTTTGTTTCGCTCGATATTTGTTGTTGTCCGCAGCTTGGGCAATGCATGTTTTATTCTGATAATGGTCGTCCAGCCTATATCCTAACGAATTCTTGCACGAAAAGGTTCGCTTGTGCAATAGGATCAAAGGCGAGGCAGCTTTTCGTCCGAGATCATCTGAAAGACGGCAAACGCACGGCCTTGGAAATGCGAGGCTGTCATCAGCGTGTCGAGAAGGATATCGATCAAAGGCCTAAGGCGTTCAGGAGCCGGTATTTGGCGTGTCAGATCCTGATCGGAAGCAAAAAATGCAAACCCTTTTACCCGCGTAGCCTCAACCTCGTTCAAGTATTGCAAAATGCTCACGCGGTCGGCCATTTTTTCAGGAAGTGTCCATTCGAACGGGTCGTCCCACAATCGTGTCGTAATACCGCCGAAAGTTTTCTCAACCATTGCCGCTGAGCGAAGCATGTATTCGCCGCAGGAGAACATAGCCATCGTTCTGGTGATCGGTCGTGGTTTCGTAAAGAGTTGATCGTCGCTTAATTTTGCGAGGAGTTCGCGCGAACGCGAATCAAGTGAAATAAACTCGCTATCGATGGCCGATAAAATATGGTCCATAAAAAACAGGCGGCCAAAATGAATGGCCGCCCAATTTTAGCATTAAACAAACCTTAGTCGGACTAACGCCTGCGATAACGCCTGTCTTTTTCATACATCCCGAGGCCATAATTTCGGCCTTTCCAGCTCACGCCGGAGCCGATGACCCCTTTAACGCCGACCTCGGCTCCTTTTTGCGGGACGCTACCGTCTGAGACGACGACCCAGATCGAGCCGGTGCCGTCGTCGATCTTATAGGCGCCGCCGCCCATATTGGTACCGGGTATCGAGATGCCATAGCTGTCGCGTACAACTCCGGCGATCGCCACTTCTTTATTTTGATACTTTCCGGGATTTGCCTCGATATCTGCGATGCTTTTCCGTTCGGGGCAGGCGAGTGTAAACAATCCGAACAGAGCTATGCCTGTAAATAATATTACTGTCTTAAATGTCTTCACTGTGATTCTCCTCTTAAATGAAAAATAGGGAAGAGCTGAACACAAGCTACAGATTCGTTTTGTGCCCAAAAGTTTGCCATATTTTTTAATATCTGCAATTCTTAACTCAATTCTTCAATGTCGGAATCACAACCGAACATCACAAACGGTGAACTTGTGTTCACTTCCAGTGTCGATGATCTCCACTGGCACGGCCAGCAGGAAGCACATGCATTCGAGCGCTGGCATTTTGACGCGCTGTCGGATGACGGCCGCGAAGCACTGGTGATCGGTTTTCACGATAACTATCCGCTTTCGCCGAGATATTTCAGGCAGGAACAAAATTTGAATGGCCATTTGGATACCGCTGGCAAAAGATTTCCGGCTGTTTCGCTAATTTATGCCGTTGATGGAAAGGCGGTCGTGCGAACTGTGAATGAATTCGCATGCGAACAATTCTCAGCGGAAAGTGGACGCGTAAAATGCACTATTGGGGATTCATCGTTTGAGTTGGAGACTGCTTCATACGGTTCGGGGTTTGTCCTTCATATCGATCTATTTACTGCGAGAAAACTGAGAATAAAGGCCGAACTGGAATGGCTGTCGATCGAGTCAGATCTGTCGGAATCCGGAGTTGGAGATCAAGCAAATATATCTTCCCGGAATATCGCGGTTCCGCGCAGCGATGTCAGCGGACGAATATCGGTGACGGACAGACATGGAAGCATAAGACGGCTTATACATTTTCGCGGCACCGGTTATCACGATCATTTTCGAAGCTGCCGTTCGCTGACCGAGACGCTTGGCTCGTCATTTGGAGGGCGTGCGCATTTTATCGATTCGACAGCCATTTTTCATTGTCATGATGCGGGTAATGATGGAGTGTGCTCGAAACTGTTCCTGATCAAAGACGGAGCGATGCATCAGCGTGATGTAGTGCAAAAAGATGAAGGGCTGGTCCGCACCGGGCATGGATTCAAAGTGCCGGAGCGATTGTCTTTGCTGTCTGACGATAAAATTCGGCTTCGTATAAAGCCGATCAAGGTGTTTCAGTCGGGTTTTTTTGAAAGCAGGATGATCAGCGAAATGACATTGACTCTGCGGGACGGCAAGCCGAGAAAGACTGTGGGAATAACCGAGCTCCTGACGCCGAAGTTAATGAGCTCGCGATTTTTCAGATGGCTGACTGACTTACGGATCGGTAAGAACGGTAAAGGGCCGATCTATTGATCGTTTAGCCGGACCGCTGTTCCGTAGGCAAGAACCTCGGTCGCGGTTTGTGAGAATTCTGTGGCGTCGTAACGCATCCCGATAATAGCGTCGGCACCGATCTCGTGAGCGTGCTGCACCATGCGGTTGAATGCTTCCATGCGGGCGTGCTCGCAAACGTGGGCCCATTCCTCAATGTTGCCGCCGACAATAGATTTCAATCCGCCAATAATGCCGCGTCCGATGCCGGTTGCACGAACCACGATGCCGCGAACGACGCCAAGGTATTCCACAATTTGCTTTCCCTGCACTTCGATTCCGGTTGTGACGATCATATTGATTGGCTCCGACAAGAATTTGGTAGCGCCTAGGGGAGTTGAACCCCTCTTTCAAGGTTGAGAACCTCGCGTCCTAACCGATAGACGAAGGCGCCGAAAATCAAAAGTATAAAACATCAGATTGGATTGGCAAAACGCCGAACACAACCATTCTATTAGCCTTCTTGACCTTACAGACAATGGTTTTTAAACTAGTAGTTTAAACTTCATTTTTATTTGAGCACTATGACACACAATCTATTCAATTCACGGCAGACATTTCAGACGGGATCGGGAACCGAAGGCAGTTATTATTCGCTTCCTCAGCTTGAGAAAGAGGGATTGGGAGCCATCTCGCGGCTGCCTGTTTCGATCCGCATAGTTTTGGAGAGCGTGCTTCGTAATTTTGACGGCGGCAAGAAGGTTGCCGAGTCGCACGTCCGCGAATTGGCGGCATGGGGAGCTAATGATGAACGGACGAACGAGATACCGTTCGTTGTTGCGCGCGTCGTTTTGCAGGATTTTACAGGCGTACCGCTTCTGGTTGATCTGGCGGCGATGCGTTCGGCGGTGAAGCGGATGGGTAAAGACGCGGGTGTCATAGAGCCGCTCGTTCCGGTGGATCTGGTGATCGATCATTCCGTTCAGGTTGATTTTGCAGGCAGCGAATCGGCGTACACGCGGAACATGGAGATGGAATTCAAGCGAAACGATCAACGTTACCGTTTCCTGAAATGGGGAACGCAGGCATTTAAAGGTTTTAGCGTCGTTCCGCCGGGAATTGGTATCGTCCATCAGGTAAATCTCGAATATTTGGCGAAAGGTGTCTTTGAACGCGACGGTGTTTATTTTCCTGACTCGCTTGTCGGAACCGATTCGCACACGACGATGATAAACGGCGTCGGGATCGTTGGCTGGGGCGTTGGCGGCATCGAAGCCGAGGCCGGAATGCTTGGCCAGCCGGTTTATTTCCTAACGCCGGACGTGATCGGTGTGCATTTGACCGGCGAACTGCCGCAAGGAGCGACGGCGACCGATCTGGTGCTGCGAATTACCGAGATGCTTCGAAAAGCTAATGTAGTCGGTAAATTTGTCGAGTTTTTTGGCGAGGGAGCGGCCGCTTTAAACGCCACTGACCGATCGACCATTGCAAATATGGCACCGGAATATGGCGCCACGATGGGATTTTTTCCAACTGATGAAAAGACGCTTGAGTATTTTACTAACACAGGCCGAAGCTCGGAGCAGATAGACACGATACATAATTATTACACCGCACAAGGAATGTTCAGCATTCCTAAGGCCGGAGATGTCGATTATACGACAACACTTGAACTGAGCCTCGAAACTATTACGCCTGCCGTTGCCGGACCAAAACGCCCACAGGACCGCATCGAGCTTTCAAACCTTGATGACCGCTTTATCGAGCTTTTTTCAAAGCCGGTTGCCGACGGCGGTTATGGAAAAGTCGCAGACGATCTCGAAAAGCGATTTAGCGTGACTATGGGGTCGCATCCGACCGATATAGTTGAAGGCGGCGGCGAGCAGAGTGCGAAATCGATCCCCGAATCGATACACGACACGACCTCACCCGACAATACAAATGTCAGCACTGAGATAGAAATGGTAAACAATCGGCCGACTCCGGATCGTGTCGAGTTTAGCGAGGATGAGTCGCCGACAATCACGACAAACATCGGCAACGGCGACGTGCTGATCGCGGCGATCACTTCATGCACGAATACATCAAATCCGTCGGTAATGATCGCTGCCGGAATCGTCGCAAAGAAAGCTTTTGAAAAAGGGTTAACGGTTCCGCCGTATGTAAAAACGTCATTCGCTCCGGGATCGCGTGTCGTCACTGAATATCTCGAAAAAGCCGGTTTGCAGAAATATTTGAATGCGGTCGGGTTTAACCTAGTCGGCTACGGCTGCACGACGTGTATCGGTAATTCCGGGCCGCTTGATCCGTCCATAGAAGAAGAAGTAGTGGAAAACGACATTATTGCGGCCTCGGTTCTATCGGGCAATCGTAATTTCGAAGCACGGGTTCATCAAAATATTAAGGCAAATTTCCTGATGTCGCCGCCGCTTGTTGTTTCCTATGCGCTTGCGGGAACTGTTCTAAAGGATGTGATTATAGACCCTATTGGGCAGGACAAAGACGGCAATGATGTGTTTCTCCGTGATATTTGGGCCTCGCTCGATGAAGTAAGGGAGTATTTGCAGACGGCTTTCGACCCCGAAATATACAGAAAGCTATATTCCGAATTTGCCGAACAAAATCCTCTCTGGAATGGAATAAAATCGAGCGTCGGGCAGATATATGAGTGGGACACTGATTCGACTTATATCCAGGAGCCGCCATTTTTTGAGAATTTTTCGATGGAAACTGGCAGTTTTTTGGATATAAAAGGTGCTCGGCCGCTGGCGATATTCGGAGATTCGGTCACAACTGATCATATTTCGCCTGCCGGTGCTATTAAGGCGAATTCACCGGCTGGATTGTATCTACAGGAACAGCGCGTCGAAACACAGGATTTTAATTCTTACGGTTCACGGCGTGGAAATGATCGTGTAATGCTTCGCGGGACTTTTGCCAACGTGCGTATCAAGAATCAAATGGTAGCTCCGGTTGAAGGCGGTTTTACAAAACATCAACCTGACGGTGCGGACATGACGATCTATGACGCGGCAATGGCATATAAGGCCGAGGGAACACCGCTCGTCATTTTTGCAGGAACAGAATACGGGACGGGAAGTTCGCGCGACTGGGCGGCAAAGGGAACTTCGCTAATGGGAGTAAGTGCGGTGATCGTTCAATCGTTTGAACGAATACACCGCTCGAATCTGGTCGGTATGGGCGTGCTTCCGCTACAGTTTAAGGATGGTGAATCCGCAACTAGTATTGGCCTCGATGGGACGGAAACTTTTGATCTAATAGGCCTTGAAGGCTCTAATGTTAGACCGAGGCAGGATGTAAATTTGAGGGTGACGCGGGCAGACGGCGAGACTTTTGATGTTACGCTTACGCTCAGGATCGATACTCCTATTGAGATAGAATACTATAAAAATGGCGGTATTTTGCCGTATGTCCTACGGCAATTAGTAGGTTAAAAGTTGTTGTAAAATTAGCGCAAAAATGCTAAATTAGTAAGTCAAACAGTTTATTTGCAAACTGCATCAACCACGTCCCGGCATTATTTTGGAGTTAAAAATGAAGAAATCAGCATCCACCATGCTTCTGGTCATTTTGATCTTTTCCGCATGTTTTCCGGCATTTGCACAGCAAGCAAAACGCGCACGTAGCCCGATTGCCCCGGCAACCGTTGCCGAATATCATGATATTCAAGCCTTTAGCGACGGCCAAGGCGTTTACATTCGCTGGGATATGAAAACCGAACTCAACAATATCGGTTTTTTAGTCAGCAGAATGGGCGACAACGGTTTTGAGACTATTGCTCCGATGATCATGGGTTCGTACTCGAAGGTTCGGGGAAAAATCTTAGAGGGCGGAAGCTATGAATATTATGATCCGTCTGGCACCTTGAATTCGGTTTATTTGATCGAAAATCGATTTACCAGCGGAAATCAGGTTTCTACAAGTTCCTTCAATCCAAAATACACTGCCGATTTTCTAGCAGATACAGGCCACACAAAAGCTGAACTCGAAGAATTGGCCAACAAC
>JANMDA010000139.1:0-9870 GCA_031376085.1 Chloracidobacterium sp. | reverse complement strand
ATTGGTCCGTGTCCGTCCTAACGTTCTAAACTGTTCTTCGCTAACGATCTCAACATACAAATCGCTGACCGGTCGCCGATTCAGGCCAAAAACATAACCGCTTATCTCATTCTCACCTTGGGCGAAAATACTAAAGTTTTTAGACGAAATAAATGGAGCACAGGCGATCAATGCGAAGGCCAGAGCCGTTAGCGGGAGCAGATTTCGTGTGGTTGTTCTCATAGTGTTTTATATCCTTATTATCCGATCAGGACGTTTTTTTGAAACTCAGAATCTGATTTTATAGGCGGCAATACTAAATCGCAATTTCAAATACAGTTAAAAATACTATTGATGTCAGATCACATATTAATGTCAGCCAGGCTGTCAGCAGACAATTGACGTAAGATTGCTTTTGCAGCGGAAGCCCCGTTTCCGGCCGAAGTGCTTATCGACTTTGCAACCGGATTAGCAACATCACCGCCGGCATAAACGCCTGAAATGCTTGTCGCACAATGTGCGTCGATCTTAATAAATCCGCCGCTGTCAAGATCGATCTGTTCGCGAAATAACTCTGTATTCGGCTCAACGCCAATGCGTATCAAGACAAAGTCAGTTTGGATCCGCGAACTGTTTCCGGAACTTAGATGCTTCAATTCGATGCCATCGACGCCTTCCCTTCCGGTAATTTCTTTAATTTGTGTGTCGAAAACAATCTCGATGTTTTCGGTTTCATTTGCGTGTTTTACAAATTCCCTTCTCGCGGAAAAGTGGTCGCGGCGATGAACTACATAAATCCTGGCAGCAGTTTTGCTCAGTATCACGGCATTTTCAAGGGCCGCATCGCCGCCGCCCACGATCACTACAGTTTTGCCGCGCACCTCTTCAAGGGCTTTAACGCCAGACTCTAAAACACCACGTCCATAAAATTCTTCTTCGCCGGGCACGTTCAATTTACGCCTCTGCACGCCAGTGGAGATAAAGATCGCACGGCTCGAATATACTGTGCCGTCGGCCAATTTAATATTTTTACCGATCAGATCGGCCTCGACGATCTCTGCTCCTGTAATCCGTTTAACTCCCTGTAAGTTTTCGATCTGCTGTAAAAACAAGTCACGCAAATCATGCCCATTGTGAGCTTCGATTCCCAGGTAGTTTCCGATCGCGTTGTGTGTATGAAGCAACTGCCCGCCAAATTCCGGTTCTTTTTCAAGCAAAATGGCGTTTAAACCAAGCTCGGCGCACCAAAGCACTGCTGAAAGGCCAGCCGGGCCGCCGCCCGCAATTATCACCTCAAACTCCGATTTTTTCTCAGCCATATCTATAAATTTACGACTTTTTGTCAATGATTTATGCCAAATTTTGTCACTTATTGTCCTTCGAAAGATAACATGCAAACAGTAAGATGGTTTCAGCCTTATTTTATGGACATCCGGCCTCATTAACAAAGGCTGAGACACGCTCTTTTACTGGCATTGGTATTGCCTTTGAATTTATGTTGTAAATGGCGCTGAATTGGTTTCAACGCTTCCACCTGTCTCAGTAACAAACTGACTTTTTTTCTTCACCACAAATATGAGATTAGAATTTGAACCCGCCGTAACCGCTCCGCCGCTCCGACCTGTTTTATTTAACGAAAACGATGTTTTAACTTCCGACGATTTTCAAAAGCTGCTGCAGAAAGGCATCGCCGCCGCAAAAAATGGCGAGCGTGATGAAGCACGAGACTTCCTCATGCAGGCCACCGAAATCGACTCGTTTAGCGAAGACGCATGGATGTGGCTCGCCTCGATCAGCGATTACCCGGAAGAACTCGTCGCATTTTTGAACAACGTCCTGACGATCAACCCGTCAAACGACCGTGCAATAAAATGGCTCGCCGAAACTGAGACACTGCTTGCCAAATCAAACGAAGCGAATGTTGTAACTCTGGAGCCGCTATATTCGCCGCCGGCACTGGAAGTGGCGTCACAGCCGAGACCGGTAAATTGCTCGGCCTGTCCATTTTGTGCCGAGGACAATGACGCCGGTGCGATTCAGTGTCGTTCCTGCAGAGCGGTAATATCGCTTTCCGATATCGAAGAGCTTCTTTCGAATCCGCATGCGGATCGCGCACGCATTTACGAATCAGTTACCGAGATGGAATCGGAATGGGATCTCAACGAACTCAACGAGAAAGAATTAACATCTCTTGGCATCGGCCATCTGAATCTTAGAAATTTTGAGGAGGGATTAAAATATCTTCACGAATTATTAAGCCGCGATACGAATAACGTCATCCTCTCGGGACAGCTAAATTCTATGGCGATCCGTATCGACGAAATTCATCGGCAGGATGAGATCGATGAGACGAAGCCGAAAGGCAAAACGATCCTTGTCGTCGACGACAGTGCGACGGTCCGCAAACTTCTCACCAGCAAGCTGGAAAAATCCGGGCACAATGTCGTGTGTGCCGTCGACGGCGTCGACGGCCTTGCAAAGATCGCAGAGATTTTGCCGGATATGGTGTTCCTCGATATTTCAATGCCGCGAATGGACGGTTACGAGGTCTGTAAAGAGATACGCGCAAATCCTGTTGCCAAAAATCTGCCTGTCGTGATGATATCCGGAAAAGATGGTTTTTTTGATAAAGTGCGCGGAAAAATGGCCGGAGCTAGCGGTTACGTCACCAAGCCATTTGGACCTGACGCCCTGATGAAAGCCCTCGAAACTCACCTCGCCGCAGAGCAACCCGCCGCGGAGCATTAAATTGTTGCACACAATCGATTCCGTTCTTAATCTTCCCGCCAAGGTCGATCCCGGCACACTGCATTCGTTCCATGCAAAGGCCGAGGCGGATCTCGCGGCAATTAGAAGAGGAATAATCGTATTTCTTCAAGACCATAGATCGGTCGGCGATCTGGAATTGCCAATTCGCGTTCTGCACTCACTTAGGTTGATTGCACAAGCAGCGGGATTGGATGATATAGGCGCGCGCATAACGGATTGTGAACAAGCGCTTACCGAGATTCCAAACAGCGTAGGTTCGGCAAGCGAACACCATGCCCGTCGAGCACTCGATCTCGTTGCCGGGATCGAAGCTGCACTTTTACAGAACTCTTTACGCGACGACGATCTCAATTTTAGCATTACAGGTTTTCTGGATGAATCCTTTGAACGATTGACGAATGGCCGTGACAGCGAAACGCTCGATGATGTGGCGGAGGACGGCTTTGAGATCGATGAAGAAACGATGGAGATCTTTCGAACCGAGGCGGCGGAACTTCTCGAGATCATTTCAGCAAATCTCAAAACCCTGGCCGCTCAGCCCAACGACCGCGAAGCTCTTTGGAACATTCGAAGGTCCGCCCACACTTTTAAAGGCGCAGCAGGCGTGATCGGCCTAAAGGAGGCTTCCGAACTCGCACACCGGCTTGAGGATTTGCTGGACAAGCTCGCCGAAAATCAGCAAGAAATAACACCGGCTGTCATCGAACTTCTGACAACCTCGACCGTCCATTTGAATTCAATAACACTTGGCTGCAGCTCGATAGAACCGCCAAAGAGTCTCGCTGCAATCTATATCAATTTTGATCAAGTCATCTCAGGCAGCATGATTCGGACTTCCACACCTGATACCCTTTCGCCAATAAATTTAACAGAACCAACAAGAACTGAAACCCATGAAAGCGACGCTGATCCGATCAAGCCGCCGCCTGCTCCGATCGTTCGCGTTGCACTCGACAAGCTCGATGAGTTGCTGGATCTAATACGCGATCTGGCAACTAACAGGTCAGCTCTTTCCGCCGGATTTGGAGAGTACAGTAACGCCGCGCCTGTCGATCAACTCAACTCAGGCACTTTTGAAAAAGTAAGAAATCTCTTCGAAGCGCAGCGAAACCTTACGAGCCAAATTCATGAAAAGCTTTTGCAGATCAGGATGGTTCGATTTGGAATGCTGGCAACGCGGATCAATCGAGCGGTTCATGTTACATGTCAGGAAGAGGATAAGAAGGCGGAGGTGATAATCGAAAATGAGGATTTCGAGATCGACACGCAGATACTTGATTCGCTCGTCGAACCGCTCCTGCATTTGCTGCGAAACGCCGTAGTGCACGGGATCGAATCTCCCCAGCGTCGTCGCTTGATCGGAAAGCCAGAAAAAGGTCAGATACGGATCAGAGTAGAAAGCGATTGCGATGAGATCGTAGTTTCTGTACAGGACGACGGACGTGGAATTTCCGTGGCAAAACTGCGGGAAAAGGCTATCTTATCTGGCGTGCTGGATGCAGCGACGGCCGATTCGTTGACTGACGAGGAAACCGTTGAACTGATCTTTTTACGAGGCTTCACTACTGCCGACAAACTTAGTATCAATGCAGGCCGCGGTGTTGGGATGAGCATCGTTAAGGACAGCATTGGCAGCTTTGGCGGATCGATCCTGGTCGCCAGCGAGTCTCAGAAAGGGACAGCGTTCACTATAAAGATCCCAATGGTTTTAGATACAGCTAATCTGCATACAACTAAAGACGAAGAAGGGTTGTTCAGCCATATCTCGATCCCGCAAGTAATCGATCACAAAATGGACCTGAGCATTTTGATCGTCGATGACAGCTCCAGCGTGCGGCAGATGATCAAAAGAATAGTCGAAGATGCAGGCTGGAAAGGAGTGACGGCGACTGACGGGCAAAATGCGGTTGAAATACTTAGCAATCCCGACAACCGTTTCGACATTATTCTAACCGACCTCGAAATGCCAAATCTAAATGGCTATGAATTACTTGAATTACTAAAGGGTGATAGAGATCTACGCGACATTCCGGTTGTGATGGTAACCTCGCGAGCGGATCAAGCCAATCGGCAAAAAGCCATTGAACTTGGAGCGGCTGACTTCCTGACCAAACCTTTTGGGGGAGACGCACTTATCGAAATTATCAAGAAGCTTACTCTACAATTGCACAAGCCCGCACGTTAGTAAGGGCGTAACTCGTACGTCGTGTTGGATGTTACGCCCTTGCTTATGCGCGGGCTTATGCACCGATTGGACGGGATACTTATCTTCATTTTGCCGGCGGCTTGCTCGGACGGATCTCGATCTTGCTCGGCAATGCACGCTCGTTCATCGACAGCAGATCTATCACAACCTGTGAAACATCTTCGGGTTGGAGTTGCCACGCTTTTTCATCACTCGGAGTATCATCGCCGAAATAGGTGTTCACACTGCCGGGGCAGATATAGCTGACCTTGATATTGTCGTGCCGCACTTCCTGCATCAACGCTTCGGAAAAACCATTAAGGCCAAATTTTGAAGCATTATACGCAGCCATACGCGGGTGTGCATTCTGGCCGGCGAGCGATGAAATATTGATGATGTAGCCGCTATCGCGTTTTTTCATTACCGGTATTGCATGATGACACGCGTAAAAAACACCGAAGAGATTTGTTTCCAGTGTTTGACGGAATTCGTCTGACGACATTTCCTCGACAGTCTTGCCAAAAATTCCCATTCCGGCGTTATTGATGAGAACATCGACACCGCCAAACCGCTTTTCGCAACTTTCCAGAACGGCCTTGACTTGCTCCTCGACGCGGACATCGCACAGCTTGCCCGCCGCCTCGCCAAGCTCCGACAATTTTTCAACAGCCTGTTCCAGATCAGAGCGCGTTCGCGAGCATACAAATACCTTTGCACCTTCACGCACGAGTTTTTCGGCGATCGCAAATCCGATGCCTTTCGTGGAACCGGTTACTACTACAACTTTTTCAGTAAATTTCACAATTTTTCTTTCAGAATGTCATTCACAACTTTCGGATTTGCCTTGCCCTGCGAAGCTTTCATCACCTGACCGACAAAAAATCCGAACAGCTTCTCGTTGCCGCCGCGATAGGCTGCAACATTCGCCTCGTTAGCCGCGATAATTTCGTCAACAATTTTTTCGATCGCACCGGAATCCGAGACTTGCTCAAACCCTTTCTCTTTGATCACTTCAGGAGCGGTTTTGCCAGTCGCAAACATTCCGGCCAACACTTCTTTGGCCTGATTGTTGTTGATCGAACCGGATTCGACCGACTTGATCAATTCGGCAAGGTCTTCTGCGGTGAGAAGACTTTCACCTGCAGTTTTGCCCGCATTATTTAATTCGCGTGTAAATTCACCGAGTATCCAATTGGCAGATAGCTTTGGATTTGTAGTGATTCGTGCGGCTTTTTCGAAATACTCAGCCAGATCGATATCAGCGACCAGTTGCGACGCATCGGGAAAGCCCAGGCCATAAACCTCAATAAACCGGTCGCGCATAGTGTCCGGTAATTCGGGCATTTGGGATTTTACCGTTTCGATAAACTCAGTTGTCACGACGAGCGGCTGCAGATCGGGTTCGGGAAAATAGCGGTAATCATGAGCGTCCTCTTTGCTCCGCATAAATCGGGTGCGATTATTTTTCTCATCCCACAAACGCGATTCCTGATTAACGGCCTCGCCCGCTTCGTGCGCGGCGATCTGCCGCTCGATCTCAAACTCGATCGCTTTTTGCATAAAGCGAACAGAATTAAGATTTTTCAACTCAACTTTGTTATTAAATGTCGTTTCACCTACTTTTCGAACTGAGACATTCGCTTCGCACCGCAGGTTTCCCTTTTCCATATCGGCATCGCTCGCACCGACCCATTGCAAAGCGCGGCGAACGTGATTGACGTAATCATACGCCTGCCACGATGTGCGAAAATCCGGCGAAGTCACGATCTCGCCAAGCGGTGTTCCCGCGCGGTTGAGATCAACATACGAATACTTATCTACATCAGGTAAACCTTCGTGCACATTTTTGCCGGCGTCTTCTTCAAGGTGCATTCGCTGGATGTGTATCGTCATCGGCTTCCACTCCATTGCATGGCCGTGATCATCACGTTCAGCGGTGAGGATAGTCAATTGGCCGTTCGCTGAAAACGGCTTATCGTATTGCGAGATCTGATAGCCCTTTGGCAGGTCGGGATAAAAATAATTCTTGCGGGCAAAGATCGATGTTTCCTGAATCTCAAGCCCCAAAGACAAGGCTGCTTTTGCGCCTAGTTCGATCACGCGCTTATTCAAAACCGGCAATGCTCCCGGCAAACCAAGGCACGTCGGACAAGTGTTCGAATTCGGCTCGCCGCCCGTTTCGACCACACATGAACAAAAGATCTTCGTAGCCGTCGCCAGCTGCGCGTGGATCTCCATTCCAATAACTGCTTCCCAACCTTCTTTCATATTCCTTGACAAGATTTTAATTCATTTGCCCACGAAACACACGAAAAGCACAAAAAGGAAATTATTTTTTTTCGTGCCTTTCGTGTTTGTTTGTGGTTATTTCTTAACTCAAAATCCCAGACTCAAGCCAACTCTGCCTGTCGCACCCGCTGTCTTGAAACCATTTTCGTAATACTCCTGATCGAAAATATTCTCGACTGTTCCATAGACCCGCAGCGTCATTTTTTCCTTTTTTGTTCCAAATGTATAACCCGCCGTCAGGTCACCTTTCCGGTTGCCTTTGAAACGATAAATGTAGGTCAGAAACGTAAAGCTGTTCGTGTCGAAGATGGGTGCGAGGTACGTCGATGTCGCGAGAAAATCAAAATTGACCCAAAACCGCTTGAACCGCTGTGTCGCGACCAGCGTGAATTGATGATCGGGAACGCCGAGCGTTTTCAAGATGCCCGTGCCTTGTCCCTGTGGTATTCGCTGAACACTGTCCGTAAAGGTGTATGACGCAAAGATGTCGGTCGTGTCTGTCGCTCTTGCTTTCATACTAAATTCACCGCCGCGTGAATTTCCACCACGCTGGTTCTCGTAGCCGCCAAATGGCCTCGGCGTCGTGCCGATGTTTGGTACATTGTCGGCGTAGTTAATAATATCTTTCAGCCGTGTCCAAAAGTATGTCGCCGAGAGGCGCACGCGATCATGTGCAAGATTCTGTTCAACGCCTGCGTCAAATGCGATGGTCTTCTCCGGCTTGAGAAACGGATCGCCGATAGCAATAAAACTCGGCGTGCCAAACGTCGAATAGAACGACCCGAATCGCTCATACAACGACGGCACGCGATAGCCGTTGCCGACGTGTGTCCGCAGCTTTGTTCCTGATCGCAGAATAAAGTAAGATGCCGCACCGTCAAATGTATATGCTGTAGGCGGATCGTTCAGCGTAAGGTTATTGTAAGGAGCATTCAGCAGACTGAATTCCGGACGATCAAGGCTGTATCGTTGAACACGAGCACCGCCCGCAAACTGCAAATTACCATCCAGCAAACTAATCAGATCCTGCACGTAGAACGTATTGCTCTTCTGCCCGGCTCGTGTAAAAAAATTGCCCGTGCCGGACGGTGTTCGCCCGTCGTTTCCAAATTGTTCGCTCTCGAATTCATATCCCGCAGTGAGTTGATTGAACCTGTTCGGCGTCCAATTGAGATGTGCATTAGCGGTATGTATCGTGCCGTCATATATGCTAGTCGAAGCACTCTGGAAACCGATCCCTAGCAGCCCGTTGTCATTTGTCCGCTGGGTTTTGAGTCCTTGGTAATAACCGCTGAATAAGAGCTTGCTGTTTATGATCTGATTGACAACAAATTGACCGCTGAAGAATTTTGAATGCTGAATTTTGTCCGGGTCGTTAATGTCCGGGACAAATGAGACATTCGGAATCGCATTTATGATTGTTGCATTCGAAGCCGGCAGCGTGCCTGCCGTGTCAGGGTCAGAATTTAGCCGCACGTTCGCGTCCGACACAAAAATCCGCCCGGAAATATTCGTTTTAGAAAACGGATTGGCGTCTATTCTCGTTTGGAAATTAGTGTTGTAGGCATTGTCATCGCCGTCAATTCCCTTTGTGTATGCGGTGTGCGAAACGCCAGCCATAATCCCAAATCTGCCGCTTTCAATGCCATGCGAAATATTCCCGCGAAAACGTCCAAGCCCAAGTCCGCCAAACGCGCCGCCGATCTGGCCGTGCGTTCCTCTTTTAGCCTCGGGCGTGCGAAAATCAACCGTTCCGCCAATGGCGTTCGTTCCATAAAGCGACGAGCCGGAACCACGCAGCACCTCGATTCTGTCAACACTCGTCAACGTGAGGTCACTCAAAAACGACGAAGCATCACCCGTGATCGCAGTCGAGTCACGAAAACGTATGCCGTCAAGTAAGATCGCTGTATCTTGATTTCTCAAGCCTCTCGTTTTGATCGTCGCTACTCGTCCAAATCCGCCCGACTGCTGCACACGAAATCCGGGAATTGTCCTTAGACTTTCAATCAATGAAAAATCAGCCCGATCGCGCATCTCCTGTCCTTCAATGAGATCGACGGTTTTGGGCACCTTTGCAGTTAACTGCGAACGACCTGCGGAAACCGTTACAGTTTCTGTCATACCAAAACTATATATTGTCATGTCCAACTGCACATGTTTGATTTCCCCAGATCTAATCTCGATGGTCGCGCCAACTCTAACTGTTGCGCGAGGTATGCTTACTTCATACTTTCCAGACAACAATTCGTTAAAGAAAAAATGCCCGGCCTCGTCGGACATAGTCGTTTGCGCTTGACCATGTTTTGGAAAAAGGTGTACCTCGACACTAGAAACTGGCTTTCCGTGGTCTATGACAGTACCTGCAATCTGTCCTTTTTGCTGAGCAATTACAGCCCCAGATGCAAGCAAAATAAAAAACACTACAATAATTAATCTCATTCCATCTCCTCTTCTACCCACACGCAGAATGGTTCAAAGCCAAGACAAATGAGCAAAGTTCCATGCTCTCGAATGCGAAATTCGAATCACTGTTGCGTGGGCAGCGTTGGCTTTTCACCAAACTTCCTTTGCATCGCTTGTCAATTTTTAGCCACCAATTACACGGATATCACGAAGTTAATATTTCTTCTTCATTAGTGTCATTA
>JANMDA010000136.1:0-4993 GCA_031376085.1 Chloracidobacterium sp. | reverse complement strand
GTTCTTTACGGCTTCTTTTAGATCGACATTGGTAGCGGCGATGATGCGAACATCGACCTTTGTCGGCGTCGTCTCGCCTATCGGCGTAAACTCGCGTTCTTGAATAACACGCAGCAGGCGAACCTGAATCTCAGGCCGCAGGTCGCCGATCTCATCCAAAAAGATCGAGCCTGTATCGGCAACTTCGAACAAGCCTTTCTTCGCCGCGACCGCTCCGGTAAACGCGCCTTTTGTGTGGCCAAAGAGTTCGGATTCGAGCAGCTCAGACGGAATGTTGGAGCAATTTACAATGACGAACGGATCGCCGGAACGCGGGCTAGCTTCGTGGATGGCTTTGGCGACAAGCTCTTTGCCAGTGCCGCTTTCGCCGGTTATCAAAACTGTCGAACGCGCGGGAGCGACTCTTTCGACAAGACGAAAAACGTTTTCCATTATCTCGCTGCGGCCGATGAAGCCTTCGCGTTTGACGGAACGCACCATCGCCTGGCGCAGATTTTGACGCTCTTCTTCTTTGTGACGTTTTTTGATGCCTTTGGCGACCAGCACTAGTATCTGCTCATTTTTGAAAGGCTTTCTGATGACACCCGTCGCTCCTTTTTCCCAGGCCGAGATCGCCGTGTCGAATGTCGCGTAAGCGGTGACCATCAAAACGACTGCTTCTGGGTCGATCTTGATCAACTCTTGGAGTGCCGTAAGACCGCCGATGCCCGGCATCGAAACGTCCATCAATACAACATCAAAAGGCTTTTGCGAATACAGTTCAACCGCTTCTTCACCAGTCTTTGCGAGTTCAACCTTATAGCCCGCGCCCGAGAGTATCGTCTCCAGCACGTCACGCATTATTTCTTCGTCGTCGCAAATAAGGATCGAGCCCTTTTTAGCCATAGAGAATTTCTTTACCGCAGAGACGCTGAGACGCCGAGAAAAGCGGAAAAACCAATTATAATCTAAAATCAAATCATTTGTCCGTTCCTAACTTCTTCTCGGCGTCTCTTCGCCTCTGCGGTTTATATCGCTTCAATAATAATTGTGAAAGGATAGAGTATTATAGAGCGAAACTAAACTTTAGAGGTTTAGCTGACGTAATATTAGACAGGCAAAACATGGCAATTTCAAAAACAAGAAAAATATTATTGGTGTCGGGCGGCGTTCTGCTGCTTCTTTTGATCGTGGCGTTGATTGGTATCATTTACGCCGCAAAAACTATGGGACGTCCCGACGTGGCGGACAACAGCGTTCTGCTCCTCAATGTTTCCGGCGATCTTCCGGATTACGCCGCAGAAGAACCGCTTGCGAAAGCCTTTGGCATCAGCCAAAAGCAGTCCTTCACAAGTCTCCTGACCCAAATGCGAAAAGCAAAAGCGGACAAGCGAATAGGAGCTGTCCTGCTGGACATCAGTTTTCCCGCGATCGGCTGGGGCAAAGCCTTTGAACTGCGCGAGGCCATCACTGACCTCAGAGCTTCGGGCAAACCGGTTTACGCTTATATGGAGATCGGCACCAACCGCGAATATTACATCGCAACCGCCGCCGATAAGATCTATCTGCCGCCGTCGGGCGATATTTATATCAACGGATTTGCCGCCGAGGCGATGTTTTATAAAGGTTCGCTCGACAAGCTCGGAATCGAGGCCGACGTGATCCAAATCGGCCCGAAATACAAAAACGCACCCGACCGCTACACGCGAAAGGAAATGTCCGACGGCCAGCGTGAGGTTATCAATGCCGTATTGGATGAATATATTGCCCGCTTCACGACAGCCATTTCCGAATCACGAAAAAAATCGCCTGAGGATGTCAAAGCTCTCATCGACGCCGCGCCCTACAACGCAAACCAGGCAAAAACGCTTGGCCTGATCGATGACGCACTGTATCGCGAACAAGTAGATGCACAGTTGAAAACAGTTCTCGGATATAAAGAAGATGCAAAATTGAGAACGGTCACAGGCAACGAGTATCGCGAAGTTCCGTCGGATTCGCTCGGCCTGAATAACGGCGACAAGGTGGCTGTCATTTATGCTTCGGGTGCGATCAACGTTGGCAAGTCGAGCAACGGCGCATTGAACGGCGAAATGGTCGGCTCGGACACGCTGGTCGAGGCGATAAACGACGCCGCTGAAGACAAATCGATCAAGGCGATAGTGATGCGTGTCGATTCGCCGGGCGGCTCGGCGCTTGCTTCAGACTTGATCTGGCACGCGATCGAGAATGCGAAGACGAAGAAACCGTTTGTCGTTTCGATGTCCGACGTCGCGGCTTCGGGCGGGTATTACATCGCTTGCAACGCCGACAAGATCATCGCAGAGCCTTCGACAATTACCGGCTCGATCGGCGTCTTTATGGGCAAACCGGTGGTCAAGAGACTCTACGACTGGCTCGGAGTTACCAACGAATATGTGATGCGCGGCAAAAATGCAGGATTATTCCGCGAGACGGAAAAATGGACTCCGGAAGAACGCGAAAAGATGGTCCAACAGACAAACAGCATCTATTTTGACAACTTCGTGCCAAAGGTCAGCAAGGGCCGCGGAAAGAGCAGCGAAGAAGTAAACACTCTCGGCCAGGGACGCGTCTGGACCGGAACGCAAGCGATGGAACGCGGGCTGATCGACGATTTCGGCGGTTTGGAAAAGGCGATCTCAGTCGCCAAGGAACTTGCAAAACTGCCCGCAGATAAAGATGTAAGACGCATCGTCCTGCCTGAGCCAAGGCCGTTTTTAGAAACCCTCTTTGGCAATGATTCATCATCTGCAACGTCTGAAACAAAGGCTCAGCAGGCTCAGACTGCGTTGTTGGAATCTTTGCCGGCAGATGTTCGACGCGCGTTCCGCTACGCAGCGCTGTTCGATCAAATGCAGCGCGGCGAAGCAATGCTGATGCTGCCCTTTGATCTCGAGATCAAATAATCGTTGACATTCACGGCGCGTGCTAATAAAGTGTCTATTCAGACGCTTTCACGCGCTTTTTCCAAAAAACTAATTGTAAAGTTTCGATCGCGTTCGCGGTTCGTTTGCCAGCCAACTTTTTCAGCAAGGAGAAATTTGAATTTATGATTCGTATTGTTCTGGGAATAATAGTCGGTTTCATTGCGTGGTCGATTCTATGGGTCGGCGGCGACGAGGCTTTCGGCTCATTGTGGCCTGCCTGGTACGGGCCTCACAAGCTGGCGTTTGAAAAGGCGGCTTTTAATAACACGCCGTTCGAAGCAAATTCGACAATACTGTTATTTAAACTCCTCCACAGCGTGATCGCATCTTTGATTTCAGGTTATGTAGCCGTCTTGCTTTCGAACGAAAATCGGCGGACGACGATGATCCTCGGCGTGCTTCTGCTCGTTGTCGGGGTCGCAGTTCAGGTCTCGGTGTGGGGCCTGTTGCCGATATGGTATCACTTCATATTTTTGGCTTTACTCATCCCGATGACCATCGCAGGTGGAAAGCTCAAAAAAACTGCGTAGGAGGCTTTTTATGCGTTTGATAATTGCTGCGGTACTTGCAGGTATAGTGATGTTTATGTGGGGCGCTGTGTCGCATATGTTCCTCGGCATAGGTGACGCCGGCGTGACGCCGATCCCGAACGAAGCGGCCGTTTCGGCTGCGATGAAGACAAATATTACCGAACCGGGGATGTATTTTATGCCCGGCATGGACATGTCGCATCGCGCAACCGAAGAAGAATACGCAGCATGGACGGCTAAATACAAAGAAGGTCCGACAGCTCTGCTGATATATAACCCGGCAGGCGAACAGCCGATGTCGATGAAGCAATTTGGCGTTGAACTTGGCTCGAATATATTAGCAGCATTAGTCGTAGGAATGATCTTGTCACTGGGTGCGGTTAGCTTTAGCCGGGGCGTGACTATTTCGACACTGGTCGGACTGGCTGGTTGGCTTTCGATCAATGTCTCATATTGGAACTGGTATCGTTTCCCGACAAATTTCGTGACCGCAGAGTTGATCGATCAGGTTACAGGTTGGCTGCTCGCCGGGTTTGTTCTCGGATTTATTTTAAGGCGGCAACGTTAGCGCGTCGCCCGCAATGCGAGCGGCAGCGGTAGCAACGGACGAGACTTTCCGTAAGTGCGGGAGTTGAGAATCTCTATTTGATCTTCTGCTTGCATCTGCAATTCGTCCGGCGGCAGATCGTCGGCCCGTTCATAACAGGCGTGCATAATGCACGCGACCGGTTTGCCTGTCTGATGCACCAAGCATCCAATTCCCTTTTCAAACAACGGACAAGCGTAAGTCTGAGCGAAGGTATCGCCTTCGGTCGTTAACGAATATTCTTCTATCACCGCATCGACCCGCTTGTTTATATTTTGTTGATGTTCCGTCGGGAGATTGCCCAACGATTTTTTTATCGCTACAGCTTCGAGCCGCGAAATATGGACATTTACAAAATGAGCGTCGAGGCAGCACGCTCCTTGAGTCTCGCAAGTTAGGCAATTCTTAGCTCGATGTTCGTAATTATCCGAAATTTCAGATCTTAGATCTGATTTGATCGTTTGCAAACGATCCAAAGCTTTTTGTTCACTTAGAAATTTCATCTTTACTAAATCATCAGTCGCTACCGCTCTTGGTTCTACCATTACGCTTGCGCTTCCATAGCTAGAGCGTGATATAATCACCTATAATTAATATTACCTGATTAGGAGTTTTATGCTAAAAGAGGGCGACAAGGCACCAGATTTTGACGCGAAAGACCAAAACGGAGATGACGTTCGTCTGGCTGATCTAAAAGGTCAGCGAGTAGTTTTATATTTTTATCCAAAGGACGATACGCCGGGCTGCACAAAGGAAGCTTGCTCATTCCGTGACGCCGATGATGTTTACCGGAGCAAAGGCATCCGCGTGCTGGGCGTTTCAACCGATGATGAAAAGTCGCATCAGAAATTTATCTCTAAATTCCAACTGCCGTTCGACCTTCTCGCCGACACGGATAAAAAGATCGTCAATGATTACGGCGTCTGGGGCGAAAAGAGCATGTACGGAAA
>JANMDA010000124.1:0-3236 GCA_031376085.1 Chloracidobacterium sp. | reverse complement strand
GACCTCTGTGACTCCGCCCGTGGCATCACCTACGGGGTGATAAAGCTTGGCGACGAGACGCCCGACGGAGTCCCGTGCCTGCGAACGAGCAACGTTCGCTGGCTACGAATCGACTCCCAAGGAGTCAAGCGGATCGCGTCCGGCTACGACGCCAAGCACGTCCGCCACATCTCGCGAAGTCTGTCCAAAGATGCCGATGTTGTCGAGCGACGACGCAAAAGCGACGAGGCCGTAACGCGAGATGCGGCCATAGGTCGGTTTGAACCCGACGATGCCGCACAGCGAAGCGGGCTGACGCACCGAGCCGCCCGTTTCGCTTCCCAACGCAGCTCGAACAACTCCCGAAGCAACCGCAACCGCCGACCCGCCGGAACTGCCGCCAGGAACGCGTGTCACATCCCACGGATTTTTGGCCGGGCCAAATGCAGACGATTCGTTTGACGAACCCATTGCGAATTCGTCCATGTTCGTCTTGCCGACTATTACCGCTCCTGCTTCATTAAGCTTTGTGATCGCAGTAGCATCATATTGCGCTTTGTAGTTGTGCAAAATGTGCGAGCCGCACGAAGTCCGCATACCCTTTGTGCAGATGTTGTCTTTGACGGCAATGGCTAGGCCGTCGAGCCTGGTTTCGGGTAAAGAATCGAGTTCATCGGCACGCGCCAGCGCGTGTTCACGCTCGATCGAGAGGAATGAATTGAGTTGAGGATTGAGCTTTTCAGCGCCCGCAAGCGCTTTTTCAGTCTCTGAATGAATCGACATAGACTATCAATTAAATACCTTTTTTATCAACCACTTATCGCCAGTCTTTACAGTTTCAACTTTAACTTCTTTTTGCTCGCTTTTCGTATCGTCACGCCATAACAGCACCACTTGAAGTATTGCTTTATCATCCGATTCCGACGTGCATGATCCGACGCGAAAGGCCTTTGGATAATTTTCGGTCGCCGTGAAATAATCCTTTGCCGTTTCGGTCGAAGGTGAAAGATTGCCTATCAGTTCACTCGTTAAAAACTGCTCGCGAGCTTTCAAATTTTCCCGCGATGGATGCATATCATTCCCAAAATGAAACGAGTAAAATCGCTTTACCGTATCACGAGCCGCCGTGCATTGCGGCTTCTCGAGATTCGGAAGACTGCAAGCCAGCTGGCAAAAAGCAGAAAGCAGAAGGCAGCAAAGAAATCCTCGCCACGAACTGACCACTGACCATCGACCACTGACCATTGTTTTCACAAAACCTTTGGCACTTGAAAGTGTCCTGCAACCGCTGACGGTGCTTGATCCAGCGCGGCTTTTTGTCCGAGTGAGCCGCCGGGAACATCTTCGCGTATCGTCACGGTTGCTTTGCCTTCGTTGGTAAGCCCGCCGAGCATTGGCTCGATATTATCGGTATCAAGCTCATTTAACTGCTCGATATATTTAACGATGTCGGCCATCTGCGGTGTGTAAAGCTCGACCTCGGCGTCCGAGATCTCCAAATGTGCCAGTTTTGCTACTTGTCTAACGTCCATAACTAAAATCAAATATTCGAAATTTCAAATTTGAAATCTCAAATCAAACAGTTGATGTCTTAATGCGAAACTCGATAAATTTCACCGTACCCTGGCCAAGATAATCGTTGAGTTTAACGAGCATCTGCGGGCTGAGTTCTTCAAGGTTCCGCTGCCATGTCTTGTCCGCAACGGCGATAACAAGGCGATGCTCAATAAAATCCATAGGTGTAGTCCGAGAGCTAAGTGACTCGCCCGAACAACGCTTCCACCCAGCGAAAACAATGGCCTTGTCGGCTTCCGGATTCGGCTCCAGATTCTTCAAAAATGCCGGAATTGCACTAAAAAGCTGTTCCATTTGTCTTCTGCCGTCAATCAACTATCATTTTAGACGAGAAACTTCTCTTGCGGAAGCCCGCACGTTAGTAAGGGCATTGCACTCTTCGTAAAACCTTAGATATTATGATCGAACTTCCAAAATTGATACTTGCATCCGGCAGCCCGCGCCGCTCAGAGATACTTACGTCCGTTGGTTGGGAATTTGTAAAACACGTTGCTGACATAGACGAAAGCGAACGAGCGGGCGAATCGCCGGAAGATTACGTCGTTCGCCTCGCGTGCGAAAAGGCCAGGGCCGTTGCCGTTAATTATCCACACGAGATCGTTCTCGGTGCCGACACAACAGTTGTCATCGACGAACAGATACTCGCCAAACCGATCGATCTCGCCGACGCCCGCCGAATGCTGCGGATGCTCGCCGGCAACTGGCACGAAGTACTGACCGGTATCGCGGTCGTAAAAAATAGCGAAACAAATTCCGCCTTACAGAGAACCCGCGTAAAATTTTCGCCGATGTCTGAGGACGAGATCAATTTTCTCGCCGAGCGCGGCGATCCGCTCGACAAAGCCGGGGCATATGCCGTGCAGGCGCAGGCGGCGTTATTCATCGAGGGCATTGAGGGAGATTATTGGAATGTCGTTGGCCTGCCGGTCAGCCTAGTTTATCAATTGATAATGAAAAAGCCCGGCGATTAGGCCGGGCAATGTGGGTTAAAGAAGTTTATCGATCGCCTTTGATATCGGGATCGTAATGTCGTATTTCGGGTCAATACCGCCAAACGGCTCACCAACCTCTCGCCCGCTTTTGTCCAGAATGACAAACGAAGGTACTTGCTCAACGTTAAATTTTCTCAACGTTGCCGCACCGTCCGCGTCGCGAAGCACGGTGACAGTCAGTTTGTTGACGCCTGCAAATTTACGAATGCTGTCATTGCTCGCAAAATTCTTTGAGCCGGCATTCAACGAGTCAGTAGCGACAAAATAGATCACTACATCTCTGCCCGAATACTTTTTCGCGAGGGCATTTGTAAACTCAGCCTGCTTATTCGAAAGCGGCAGCCAACTTGCCCCGATCGCCAAAACAACAACTTTGCCGTTCTGCCCTTCGACATTGACGCGTGTGCCGTCAAGCGAAGTGAGATTGGTCTGTGCGTTAGCCGCAAAAACGGCTGCAAGCGTTATGCTCAATATTGCGATGAAACCTTTGAGTGTTTTCATACATTTATGAAATGCCGAAGTCGGCGATCTCGACTTAATTAGATGCAAGTTTGAGACCAAACTACTGCTTTCGATTGAGAATGACATTATCGATCAACCTGACATTTCCAAAATAGGCAGCGGCAAGGATCAAGGCTTCTTCATCTCCTATCTTTTCAATAGGTTGCAGCGAATCGCTATCCACGACCG
>JANMDA010000102.1:0-9651 GCA_031376085.1 Chloracidobacterium sp. | reverse complement strand
CTTACAGGGTTATATCGTGAAAGTTTGTTGGACAACACAGGCGTTGCATCGATCGACTGCCCGCCGGCGATGTAGAGCTTGTTGTCTGTGCCAAGCACTCCCTGCACTGCATACCGTGCAGGTGCCTGCGCCGGGCCTGCTGCCCAAGAGCCGCAGGCAGTTGCGGTCGGCGTCGCCGTTGCCGTCGCGGTATTTGATGGTGGCGGTGTACCGGTCGATGTTGACGTCGGCGTCCTCGTAGGCGTCGAAGTCGGCGTCAGCGTTGCAGTCGGTGTCGAGCCGCCGGTGAGGGAAAAGTTAGCGTCGCCGATATCAAAGAAAATATTACCTAAGGCCTCGATCTTTACACGTCCCGTAGTAGTTCCTGTGTTGGGGAACGTTACTGACTCGGATCCGTCGTTGGCAGTACTTGCCGCCAAAACGACGGGGAAAGTCTGGCCGCCGTCAAAAGAAACTGAGATCTTAACGTTCGCGCAAGCAACCGGTGCGAGCGTTGTATTGGCAACGTCCCATGTAACTGTTTGGGTCGAGCCGGACGGATATGTAGTACCCACAGTATTAGGTGCCGTCACCTTGAACGGTCCCGATGTGTTTGTAACCGTGACCGCCGTGTCGGAAAACTGAGTCTGGCCAATTTTTACTCCGGGAACATAAGGATTATTGTCCCGAACAGTTAATCTGAAATTCAACGTTCTCGCAACTGAACTTAAAGCTTCGATATTGCAGACGACATCCCCACCTGGAAACGGAGGAGTTACGAACAATCCGGCCAAGACCGTTGATAGGCGGGGAAATGATCTGGTAGGAGAAACCGTCGATGGGAACGACAGCCAGTTCGGACCCGTAGCTTTTGTCGGGGACGCAACGCTGGCGTTGCCTGAAGTCGTTGAGTTATCATTCTGTTCCCAGTTATAGGTAAGCGGGTCACCCTGAGGATCGGTCGCTACACCTGTAAGTGCGAATGCTGTGCTGATAGGAATTGTAAACGGGCCGATCGGTGTAATAACGGGAGGGGCATTGACCGTCATGACCGTCGTTATCGGACACGTTTTGTTTGCCATATTCGCTTGGATCTGCTCGATCGACGTTTGATGAAAGATGTCGATAGAGTGCGGTGCAGGGTCCTGACTGGTGATGCCCGCATAGCCCATGATCGTGATACCTGCACCAACTTCCTTATTTCGGCCACTACCTTCGAGTGCGTGAGAAAATGTATGATTTGCACCCATTTGATGCCCAACTTCATGCACTACATAGTCAATATCAAAATTATCGCCTTGAGGTATGCTGTCCGCCGGTGAAGTAATTCCACTGCCTTTTGAGCCGTCAACGCAAACGCATCCGATACAGCCTGCATTGCCGCCGCCGCCCGACGCTCCGAACATGTGGCCGATGTCATAATTAGCCTCGCCGATAACCGAAGTTAAAGTTGATTGCAACTGTGCATTCCATGCGCTTAATGTGGTGTACGGATCTGTAGCCGGGTCGTAATAAATAACCGCTGTTGTATTAGCTATAAGGTTGAGGTGTATTGCCAGATCTTTTTCATATACACCGTTCGCTCTGGTAAGTGTTCCGTTGTAAGCGGCTAAAACTAACGCTACCTGGGAAGAGTTAAATGCACCAAAGAAATTTGAATATTCGCCGTTACAGGACTGTGCCAAACGCATCGTTTTTACCTGTCCGGCATTGCTTTCGGGAACATAGTTCTCAGGAATTTGTGAACTCATGCCGGAAAACATATTTTTTTCTTCTGTCGAACATGACCATGGCAACTGGCCTCTGTTCCTACGAGACCGGAAGGCCGCGTAAACAGTATGGTCCTGCGAAAATGCCTCGATGACTTCGGCATCGCTCTCAGTTCTGAAAACAATCGTCTGAATTCCCTGCGGCGAAAGGCTTAATTTCAGGACGGCATATTTGTCCGTGAGGCCCTGGCCCGAAAATGCTCGTATCTCAGGAAATTGTGCCTGAAGCTTGGCGTCGAAATTCGAAGCTTCGAATATTTCAAACCGCTCCATTAAGCCATCGGCATTCGGGATTGAAATAACCGTCGACTGATGTGTTTTGCTGTCGGTTATGGAAATCAACTGCTGCCTTAAAGGTTCGAGATTCAAACTAAATAGTCTGAACTCTTTGGGAAATGTCGGCCTTGCGACGGCTTTATCTTTTGTAAAGCTGTCCGGGCTTTCATAGTTGACGGACCAAATATTTTCCTGGGCCGACGCGTTAAAGGAAATGGCAAGGACGACCAGAGCGGCGGCCACGAAAAATTTGCACGATGTTTTCATATTCATAATTATTTTTTGGTTTAACTAAATAAAACCATACCCCACAGCAGATTAAAGAGTAGTTTCACAACCGTCGCTAAAGCATTTATTGGTGAGAAAACAATAATGCGCGAGCTACGCGGTTTAGTTTTGAAACAAGATTCTGATTGAGTAATATCAGTTTTGCTGAGCGTAGTCAAACGAAAATGCGTCAGAACTGCAAAAATTTACAACTACTATGCAGACTCGTTTTTAACGGTTGTTCGAAGAGAATGAAAATTTCTATCGAGAGGTAAGTTCAATCTCTGTCAGATCATCTTGTAAAGAGAGAATTTGCGAGGCGAAAAGGTAGCGTTTTGATGATATTGTTACGACAAAGTTTTCACCCGTCGGCAAATTTTTGAAGCGGAACCTGCCTGATTGATTTGCGAGTGCGTAGACCCTTGAGCCATTGACCGGACGGATCGAAACAAGTGTGTTGGGAACGGCCCGGCCCGTCGGTGAGAGTAGACGGCCCAGGATCGCTGACGTTCCTGTAACCGGGCCGGTTAGCGATGCGGCAGTTATCGGATCGAACGAGTTAACCAGGGCATAGACAGATTTTAGAGCGAAATCACGCGGCGGTGCTGCGGTAGTTTTGTCGTTCCAGGTGCCATTTTCAAACTGTAAGATCCGGACGGCGTTAAAATTAACCTGATCGATATTTGCAGGCAAGGTAAGCTTAACAAGAATATTGCCCGAATACAGCGCCGATGTGCCGACGACACGCGGCGATCCGATAAACGACCAGCCGGCCGGCAGCGGCGGGAGCGCGGCGGAATTCAGTATCGACACAAACGAAGTTCCGCTGCTGTAGGCATTGTCAAAACGAATCGCAGTTGTCGCGTTCAGGCCGATGAAGGCGTCATTTCCCTGCGAATTTAGCCCGTACCCATAGCGGACGACGCCAAAATCTGTAGTCGCGCCATTTACCGTTCGTCCGACCACTACGATCTTGCCGTCGGCCTGCACTGCTATTGCATTTCCATTGTCGGTGCTGGTGCCAACTGCAGTTTGCAGTTTGCCGTCGCCGTCAAAAGTGGTGTCGGGCGTGCCGTCGGAGTTTAGCCGTGTCAGGGAAAAATCATTATTGGTTCCATTGCTGCCAAATCCTGCGGCAACGATCTTGCCGTCCGATTGGACCGCCACACCAAGGGCTATGTCGATCGTGGAACTAAATGGAACAGTGATTGAGCCGTTATTTCCAAAGGACGTATCGAGTGAACCGTTTTGATTAAAACGGGCGTGCAAAAAATCGTTCGGCGTTCCTCCGCTGCGGATGCATCCGGCGATAACTATCTTGCCGTCAGGCTGTAATGCCATCGAAAGTGCTTCGTCTGTTTCTGGACTGAAAGCAAGTGTCGAGATGCCGTCACCGTCGAAAGTGCCGTCAAGCGTGCCGGCGACGTTGTAACGAAGGATAACCGTGTCCGTGCTGCCTGTGGAAACATAATATCCCGATGCAACAATTTTACCGTCGGGCTGAACCGCGACGTTGTAGCCGACATCACTGCCCGTGCCGACAGGCGTCAAAATGATTCCATCGCCATCAAACGACGTGTCCGGCAAACCGTTTGCCTCCAGCCGGACTACGGCGATGTCGTTATTTGTTCCATTAAACGCAGTTCCGGCCGCAACGATCTTACCATCGGCTTGAACGGCAACAGATCTGACAATATCGTTGCCAACTCCCGCTGCGACGATCGCCCGCCCGTCGCCGCTAAATGTATTATCGAGCGTGCCGTCCGTGCTGTATCTAACGAACGCAATGTCAGAATCCGCACCGTTAAAACTCTGGCCCGCGAGGATAATTTTACCGTCACCTTGGATAGCAAGGCCAAAAACCTCGTCATTACTTGTTCCGACCGCCGTAGTGACAATGCCGTTGCCGTTTTGCGAGCCGTCAAAGGCAGCGTCGAGCGTGCCGTCAGCATTGTAGCGGACGACGGCAAAATCATTGTCCGTGCCGTTAAATGTATAGCCTGCAACAACGATCTTTCCATCCGCCTGGATCGCAACGGCCTGGGCGATGGAGTTTCCCGTACCGACATGGGTGCTAAGAATCCCATTTGTGCCAAAAGTGCCGTCGAGCTTCCCATTTGATGACGGAAAGGGAATCTGAGTTCCAACCGCCGCTGTAATCTGTCCGCGAATCTCGCCTGACGGAAACAATGCCGACCTGATCTCGAAATACCATAAACCGGCTTTGAGATCAGCGGCCTGTTGGTTTGTTACTGTAAAATTTTGTGTAAAATTACCGGCCGGAAGGTTGAAAATTACCGCTCCTGTCGAACCAGACGGCGCCGGGCCGTGGATCGCGGCGGTTGTTTGCATTCCGGTTAAAGGAGTGAGAAATAGTGTGACTATTATCTGATTTTCCGCTGTGTTTATGAGTACCGAGCCGGTGCCGACGGCGTTTGATGTGTTTGCGGGCGTCTCCTGTGATCCGTCAAGCGAAGATGTAAAGGCTGCTCCCGCAAACGCCACTGCGTTCAATGCCAGAAGAAACGCTATCGTGAAAAATATCGAATTTACCCGGCCATTAATAGTCATCACCTTTATATCAGAACGAAAAAATAGAAAACTCCTTACAAGGCAAATGCAAACAGATGTGGATTTTATTCCTGTTTTTTTGCTCCCTGTAATTTTATATTCTCCAAACTGGTCGGAGTAGATTCAAAATCATACGGAATGACCGGTGGTTGTGACACCTCAGTTTCGAGTGCGGCCCTGAGAACATCGCTGATCCTTGCCGCAGTAACGATCTCCAATTCCTTGCGGACGTCTTCAGGTATCTCTTCGATGTCAGACTCATTCCTGTCAGGCAGAATGATCCTGCGTATTCCGGCACGATGCGCGGCAAGAACCTTTTCTTTTATGCCGCCTACGGGAAAGACAAGTCCCGACAGCGTGATCTCGCCCGTCATCGCCGTGTCCGAACGGATCTTGCGACCGGTAAAAACCGATGCCATTGCCGATGCCATCGTAACACCCGCGCTCGGGCCGTCTTTCGGTATAGCTCCGGCAGGAACGTGAATATGAACGCCGTTGTTTTTGATCATTAGCGGATCAATGTCGAGTTCGGCGGCGTGCGACCAGAGATAACTTCGAGCTGCTTGGGCAGATTCTTTCATCACCTCACCAAGCTGGCCGGTAAGCGTCAGTCCATTACTGCCCGGCAAAAGAGTTGCCTCGATGAACAAAACTTCGCCGCCCATTTCGGTCCAGGCCATGCCGGTTGCGACGCCAGCAGGAAGCTCTTTTCTAGCTTCTTCGGGATAAAAGCGCGGCGGCCCCAAATAACCTTTGATCTCCTCCGCCGTGATCGTGACCTTTTCTTTCAAACCCTCGGCAACCTTGAGCGCGACTTTGCGCGCCAAGTTGCCGACTGAGCGTTCGAGTTGCCGCACGCCCGCCTCACGCGTGTATCTTGCCGTCAACAGGTTTACCGCGTCATCGCTTATCGTGAGCTGCTCATCAGACAAGCCGTTTTCCTTGACCTGTCTGGGAACAAGGTATTGCTTCGCGATATTCAGCTTTTCGCGGTCGCTGTAACCGGCGAGGCCGATGATCTCCATTCGGTCTCGGAGCGGCATCGGTATCGGAGCAAGCTGATTGGCCGTCGCAATAAAGAAAACTTTCGAAAGATCGAACGGCAGATCGATATAGTTATCTCGGAAAGTGTTGTTTTGCGCGGGATCGAGTATCTCAAGCAGTGCAGATGCCGGATCGCCGCGAAAATCGTTGCCGAGCTTATCAACTTCGTCGAGCATCATCACCGGATTATTGACGCCGACACGCCGCAGCGACTGAATAATGCGGCCCGGCATCGCACCAACATACGTTCGCCGATGGCCGCGCAGCTCGGCCTCGTCACGCATTCCTCCGAGACTGATGCGGTCAAATTCCCTGCCCAAAGCACGCGCGATCGAGCGGCCGAGCGAGGTTTTACCAACTCCCGGCGGGCCGACAAACAAAAGTATCGGGCTTTTAGAATCCGGCCGCAGTTTGACGACCGCAAGCGATTCCAAAATGCGTTCCTTTATATCTTCAAGTCCGTAATGATCTTCGTCGAGTATCTTGCGGGCTTCGTTTAGGTCGAGTTTTTCCTCGCTCGATTTTTGCCACGGCAATTCGAGGATGTATTCGAGATAAGTACGAATGACGTGATAATCCGGCGCTGCCTGCGGCAGCTGCTCCATTCGCTTGAGTTCGCGGGTCGCTTCTTTGCGGACATCGTCGGGCAGGTCGGCCTTTTCAAGACGATCGCGAAGCTGTTCGCCCTCGGCCTTTTCGCCGGTTTCGTCGTCGCCCAGTTCTTTCTGGATGGCCTTCATCTGCTGCCGAAGGACATAATCACGCTGCGATTTATCCATCTCGTGCTGGGCTTCGTTAGCGATCTTTGAGCGGATCTGCATGATCTCGAGCTCGCGGGCCAGTGCTGCGTGCGTCAGAGTCAATAGTCCGTCAACGGTGCTCGATTCGAGCATTTTCTGCTCGGTCTCGACACCAAGATCGAGAACGGACGCCAGAAAATATGCGAGATTGATCGGATTTTCCTGAGTGGTCGCCGCCAGCCGCACTTCCATCGGGATCTGCGGCATTAGTGTCAGGGCTTCCTGGATCATGCCCTGGATATTGCGTTTGAGCGCCTCGATCTCTTCTTCATCGACGCGTCGAAGCTCCGGCATGACCTGAATTTTTGCCTTGAGATAAGGCTGCTCGCCCGTCCACTCCAATATCTCAAAGCGGTCCATTCCCTGGACGATCAACTGCATCACGCCTTCGTTTCGCATCATTCGCTTAATGTTGACGATGGTACCGATCTTGTAGAGGTCGGCGGGCGTGGCGTCGTCGCCGGTGACGTTATCGTTTTTGGTCGTTAAACAAGCAAGGAGCTTTTCTTCCGTGGCCAAAGATGATTCGACGGCACGCGTCGAACGTTCACGCCCGACAGCCAGCGGAATTACTGTCTCAGGAAAGAGCGTCGTATTCTGCAGCGGCAGAACCGCGATCTCAAACTGCTCAGGCAGCTTCATTCTTGCGGTCTGAAATGGATCTAAAATTTCTTTATCGGCCATAAATTCTGCCCCCTTATTAAAATCACCCTTTCCGCAGAGTTATTATCAATAACCCGTTCTCAAACACATGCTCTATCGCCGCGCCTTCTATCGGCGACGGAAACCGTAGCGTCTTTTCAAAGTTGCTGTATGTTATCTCCATCTGCTGATACGAAACGCCGGTCGCGCACGAACGGTCCTTGCGGCAACCGGCAATGCATAGCGTATTGTCCTTGATCTCGATCTCGATCTCATCCGGCAAAACGCCCGCCAACTCAACCTTTACAACCCAACCGTCCGGCGTTTGATAAACGTCCGCCGCCGGATACCATATCTGTCCAGAACGGACGTTCTTTGACGAGCCGATAAATTCGAAATTCCGATTTAAGGATTTTGCCATATGTTCTGGTAGGCAGTTGGCAGAAGGCAGTTGGCAGTTCTTTTTGGCTGCCTACCGCCAACTGCCTACTGCCTACTCCTAAATTGAATAGATCTCAGACTGTACTCGACTATCGCATCCTGCTTATCGTCATAAAGCGTAATTACAAAGAACAATGCCGCATTTTTTCGCACAGTTGCATAGACTTTCTGCCTGTATGACCCTTTATCCGTCGTACCCTCGATATCAAAAGCTGAAAAATTCACGCCGCCTAATTTGATCGAATGAATATCATTAGTGACCTTAACGCCGGGCCTGCGCAAAATCAGATTTTTATTGGCTTCGATATATTTCGCGCCGGTCATGGCTTTAGTGAGACGCTCGACGCCGCATGAGAACAATGCGTTCAATTCACGCTCCGCAACCGTCGGCGGCATTGCCTGAAACAAAACCTGCGTATTTGCTGCCGAAGTTTGAAGCGTCTCGTCGCCGCTCATCGCGGCATTTTCACGATTTCTCGCAACCAATGCATTATTTTGTCCAGCCGTGTAAAAATTCCATCCGCCCGGCGCCAACATTGTGAATCCTAATAAGCCATTACTGTAAAGCTGCCCTTTAAATTCGCCACTCGCAGCAATTGCGTCAGCCGAAGGCAGTTTTTGACCGAAAGTCACGGCACACATTGCCGCCGCTATGCTAACGACCAGAACTAAACGAAAAAATAAACTCAATTCTTTCCCCAAAAGCTTGCCCCGCTTGAGATCTCTTCGAGCGTCTCGGCGATCTCGCGTTCGTCCTCGGTTTCGAGCGCAACATCGGCCATCGCGATGATGCCAGCAAGTTCGCCGTCTTCATTAATAACAGGAACGCGGCGAACCTGTTTGTCTCCCATTAGACGGATCGCCTCAAAAACATAATCTTCAGGTTTGACGGTAAAAAGCCCGGTCGTCATTGCCTCGCTTATAAAAGTATCCGGGCTCTTTCCCTCAGCGACCACTCGAACGACGATGTCTCGGTCAGTGACAATACCTATCAACTTGCCTTCATCCACAACGGGAACCGCTCCCATATCGCCGTCACGCATTATAGCCGCAACTTCGCAAACCGACATTTCGCTCGTCGCGGTGCGCACGGTTTTGGTCATTATTTCGCTGCATCTCTTACGCGAGATGGCAGAACTTTCCGATTCGGTCATGCTTTTATTTTGTTCGACAGATAAGAATAAAGCAAGGGAAAAGGTATTAGCCACAAAAGGCACAAAATACTCAAAGGTTTGTTGATCTATTTTTTGCGCTTTTTGTGCCTTTTGTGGCTAATTTTTCTTTTCGGTCATTGAGATCATGCGTTGGAGAGCGATGCCCGCAAAGTGTTTGGTCTCGTCATCGACGACGATCTCGTTGACGACGTTGCCGTCAACCAGATTTTCCATTGCCCAGGCAAGATTTTGCGGGGCGATGCGATACATTGTCGCGCACATGCAGAGGTCGGGAGCGAGCAGGCGAATTTCTTTGTCGGGAAAACGGTCTTGCAGCCGATTAACGAGATTAACTTCCGTGCCGATCGCCCATTTTGAACCGCTCGGTGCGTTTTCGACTGTTTGGATAATGAATGAGGTCGAGCCGTTGAGATCGCTCATTTCGACAACCTCGCGCGTGCATTCTGGATGCACAAGTACCTGAACGCCGGGAATTTGTTCTCTTATCTTATCGACATGCCAGTCTTTGAATCTGCCGTGAACCGAACAATGTCCGCGCCATAGTATGAGTTTAGCTTCGCGAAGCTGCTCTTCCGTATTTCCACCGAGTTCCTCGTGCGGATTCCACAGAGCCATTTTATCGAGTGGAATGCCAAATTTCGCACCTGTATTCCTCCCCAAATGCTGGTCGGGAAAGAAGAACATCTT
>JANMDA010000092.1:0-5037 GCA_031376085.1 Chloracidobacterium sp. | reverse complement strand
CCCCAATCATGTTAACGCAGCAAAATGGGCTGTGCGTGAAATGCTTTCATGGGGATTCGATAATGCAGCGCTCGAACCATGGGAATTTGGACATCCGGGATGGGTTAATGAACGTAATACCGGTCTGATGCTCAAGCCCGTCCAGGACACGCTCACTTATGAGGTGCTGGCGTGGACTCCTTCGACAAAAGGCGTGGTTACTGCCGATGCGGTTAGCATTATCATCCCGACATTTCCCGCGGTTGACAATCCGCAGGTTATACAGATGCCCACGCAGGAGGAACTGACCGCATATCTTGATAGTGTGAAGTCGTTGGTCAGGGGCAAAATAGTGCTTGTAGGAAAATCGACCTTTATCGACCAATCGAAAGATCCTGCGCCGAAGCGCACTTCTGATGAAATAATGAAATGCCGCATGGACCCAACTAAAAAGCCGGGAGATTGCGGCCCCGGCCCTTTTCCTGGCGGCGGAAATAATACTCAGCCTAAACCAAGGCCCAACGCCCTTGCCCCCTTACAAGTCAGCGAACAGGTCAATAAATTTCTCCTCGATAACGGCGTGCTTGTCCGTATAAACGAATCGGAACTCGATCGCGGTGCCGTGCGTGCTTTTAACAACCGGACATTTGATATTACAAAGGTCGTGCCCACGGTCGTTATGCGCAACGAGGACTTTGGCCGTATCTATCGACTGCTTGCGCGCAAAACACAGGTACAGCTCGAATTCGACCTTCGCAGCCGCATCGTGCCGGATGGAGTGACGAGTTACAACATGATCGGAGAGATCGCCGGCTCGGACAAAAAGGATGAGGTCGTTATGCTCGGCGGACATCTGGATTCGTGGCACTCGGCAACCGGTGCAACAGACAATGCCATAGGCTGTGCGACGATGATGGAAGCGGCTCGTATCTTGAAGGCCATTGGTGTTAAGCCTCGCCGCACGATCCGCGTTGCCTGTTGGAGCGGTGAAGAGCAAGGACTCTTAGGATCGCAGGCTTATGTAAAACAGCATTTCGGAACGGTGGAAAATCCCACGAACGACTTCAGCAAATTCAATGGTTACTTCAATGTTGATGGAGGGACGGGAAGAACGCGCGGCTTAAGCGTCTTTGGGCCGCCCGAGGCCGCAACTGTGCTCCGTGAAGCTCTCGCTCCATTCTCCGATCTCGGCTTTGCCGGTGTTGTGAGCAGCAATAGCAGAGGATTGGGCGGAACTGACAGCACCTCATTCAATCAGTCGGGACTTCCCGGCATTGGAGCTTCACAAGATCCAATCGAGTATTTTGGTGTCACATGGCACACCAATCTTGATACCTACGAACGGATAATTGAGAGCGACGCAAAATCGTCGGCCATTATTTTTGCTGCCGCTGTTTATACGTTAGCGATGAGTGATGAGATGCTGCCGCGTTTTGAAGCCAGTGAGATGCCTCCATTGCCAACAACGACGCCGTCAACGACGCCAACTCCGACACCTCGGCCATAAGGTTAATTTTATTTATGAGTTTTGATGTAACCAGTATCGCACACGCGGACTATGTAGAAGTGAATGCCTCAGGCGATTGTTCGCTGCCGCAGATCATTGAATTTATCGATGTAGTTAATGACATAGCTGCTAAAGCTGGACGTGATCGCGTATTGATCGACATTCGTGACGTAGACGGAATTCCGAGTGAAGCAGATCTGTTTTTTGCCGGTCAACGCATTGCCGAAGTGTTTGGTTCGCGTCTCAAAGCCGTCGTTGTCAACCGTCCCGAACGCATCACAAGGCTCGGCGAAATGACAGCAGTAAATCGCGGTGCGCGATTTTTCGTCTCAGGCTCTGAAACCGAAGCTCTCAATTGGCTTCTAGATCACTGATATTGTTAGGGCTTTTACACTCTATTGAGTGTTGATGACGCCAATTTTTGGACAGATGTCAGCGAGGACGCACTCCGTGCATTTTGGCTTACGGGCAATGCACACCTGTCGGCCGTGCGTGATAAGCCAGTGAGGGAACGTCACCCAATTTCTTTTAGGTACAAGAACCTCGATGTCGCGTTCGATCTTTTCGGGTGTTTTGTTTGCGGTAAGGTCCAACCGCTGCGAGAGGCGTGAGACGTGGGTGTCTACAACGACGCCCGACGCAATGCCGAATGCGTTGCCGAGAACGACATTCGCTGTTTTGCGCGCAACGCCGCCCAGAGTCAGAAGTTCATCCATCGCTGTCGGCACTTCTCCGTTATATTCCGTGATCATCCGCTCACATGCTGCCTGAATATTTTTTGCTTTGTTTCGAAAGAAGCCGGTCGAATGAATGTCACTTTCGAGTTCGGTTTGTGGAACTTTCAAATAGTCAGACGGACAGCGATATTTACGAAAGAGATCTGCCGTGACAATATTTACCCGAATGTCGGTGCATTGTGCAGACAAAATGGTTGCGATCAACAGCTCGAATGGCGATGTGTGAATGAGAGCGCAGTGAGCATCGGGATATTGCTTTTTCAAACGCTTGATGATCTCAGCCGTCCTGTGTTTTTTATCCGCTATCATGTTGCTAAGGCTAAAAAGTTTCTTGGGAAAATGCAAATACCGCAGCGTTTAGGTAAGATTTACCACATAGGACACAGAGAACACATAGGAAAGATTACTGAATATCTATGTGCTCTATGTGTCCTATGTGGTGACAATTCCTGATGAATGTTCCGTTACTCGACATTAAAGAACAAAATCAATCGCTTCGTCCTGAAATAGACGAAGCGTTAGCCCGTGTTCTCGACAGCAATGGCTTCATTCTCGGCGGCGAAGTTGCCGAACTTGAAAAGGAACTCGCGGCTTATTGCGGAACCAAATACGCAATAGGGTGCGCTTCCGGAAGCGATGCGATCCTGTTGGCTCTCATGGCCATTGGTGTCCGCCCCGGTGACGAGGTTATTACCACGCCTTACAGTTTTTTTGCGACTGTGAGTTCGATCACACGTTTAGGAGGAACGCCGGTTTTTGTTGACATCGATCCGGTTACTTACAATCTTGATGTATCACAGGTTGAATCAAAAATAACTGCGGCGACGAAAGCGATCGAGCCTGTTCATCTTTATGGACAATGTTCCGACATGGCTGCGCTGAGATCGATTAGTGAACGACATAAAATTCCGCTGGTCGAAGACGCGGCTCAGGCGATCGGTGCCGAGGAGAACGGTGTTCGAGCAGGTGCAATGAGTGCGATCGGATGTTTTAGTTTTTATCCGTCTAAGAATCTTGGTGGAATGGGCGACGGCGGGTTTGTGACGACTGACGACGATGAGCTTGCGCAAAAGTTGCTTGCTCTGCGCGTTCATGGCTCCGAAGAAAAATATTATCACAAATATGTCGGACTTAATTCGCGTCTCGACGGTTTTCAGGGAGCTGTTCTGCGCGTGAAGCTGCCGCATCTCGATACATGGACAAATCAAAGGCGAGCAAACGCTGAAAACTACCGGCGACTGTTTATCGATCTTGGATTAACTGAACAGATCGTCCTGCCCGTTGAACGCCCGAACGCTAAACATATATACAATCAATATGTCATTCGCCTGCCGCTAAGACGCGACGAACTTCGCGCATTTCTGACGGATAAAGGAATCGGCACAGACATTTATTACCCTGTCCCGCTGCATCTGCAGGAGTGTTTTGCATATCTCGGTCATTCGGATGGCGACATGCCCGAGTCCGAAAAAGCTGCACTTGAAACCCTGGCGTTACCAATCTATCCGGAACTTAAGCTGGAACAGCAGGAATATGTAGTGGAAACGCTGGCGGCGTTTTTTAACTTATAATGCAGGATTTGACCGCAATAGATTCCCGAAATAAAAGATCGCGCCTGTTGCTTATCAGCGTGATTTTTCTTGCGATTGTTTTTTCCTGGTTTGCTGTCAGCCGGCAACTAGGCAATATGATCGCGAACCTTACCAGTCCCGACAATCCGGAAGCACTTTCAGCAGCTGGCCTTGCCGTTAGTTTGGCACCCGGTGATCCGGTAGCGCGATGGCTGTTAGCCTCTGCCGAAACTAATGGCGCAGCCTCCGATGTTGATGCCGCAGTAAAGTCTATGAAGGACGCAGTTAGGCTTGCGCCTTTCGATTATCGCTGGCGGATCGAACTTGGCCGGGCTTATGAACAGATAGAGAAACCCGAACTCGCTGAAATTGAATTCCGGCGAGCCATTGAACTTGCACCAACTTATGCTTTTCCACGTTGGCATTTAGGAAATTTTTTTCTGCGTCAAGATCGTGTCGACGATGCGTTTGTCGAATTGAGAAAAGCGGCAGAGAACAATCGGCCATACCGCGAGCAAGTTTTTTCTCTCGCGTGGGACTATTTTGATAAGGACCCTGTAAGGGTTGAGCAGCTGGCTGCTGATACACCGGATGCTCGTGCAGCACTTACCTTGTTTTTTGCGGGGCGTGGCCGGGCAAGCGAATCACTTCGGATATGGAATTTGCTATCAGAAGCCGACAAGGCTGCAAATCCGCAGGTTTCGAAAGACATAGCCCACGGCTTATACATTCAGAGAATTTTTCCACAAGCTCTCGAATTTGCCCGCCAGCTAGGAATCGATGCTGATGCTCGACCGGAGACGATCACTAATGCCGGCTTCGAAAAAATCATTGGGTCACAGTCTGATTCAAGATTTGACTGGCTGATAAATCGAATTGATGGCAGGCTCGATGTTTCGACTGATACGACTGTCAAACATTCCGGTGGACGCAGTCTGAGAATTTCATTTCGCAATTACCTGAAGCCCGAGTTATATAACATTTTTCAGACGGTCGTTGTGGAGCCGGGTAAAAATTACCATTTGACTTTTTGGGTGCGGTCGGAAAGTTTGAAGAGTTCTGGCGGGCCGTTGCTCCAGATCGTGAATGCAGTTGATGATAAGCCGATTATTTTGTCTAAGGCATTCTCGACAGGGACGAATGATTGGCAGGAATACTCGATCGATTTTCGAGCGCCGGAAAATTGCAGCGGGATCACTATCCGAACGGTGCGTCTTCCATGCGGCGACCAATGTCCGATCGT
>JANMDA010000018.1:0-7475 GCA_031376085.1 Chloracidobacterium sp. | reverse complement strand
AAATGATGCGGCGTGACCTCGCATGTGATGTTAATGCCTTCGGCCTTTGCATGACGTATTGCTTCGACGGCGCCTTTGGTCGAGACGTGCGCAATATGAATATGCGAGCCGGTTTCTTTTGCGAGGATGATGTCGCGGGCGACGTCGATGTCTTCGGCGAGTGCGGGCGTTCCTTTTAGGCCGAGCAGGAGTGAAACACGGCCTTCGTGCATCACGCCGCCGCTGCTCAGTGATTTGTCTTCGCAATGATCGATCACAGGCAAGTCGAAATCGCGAGCGTACTGCATCGCACGGCGCATAATTCCGGCATTTGGAACAGGCCGTCCGTCATCGGAAACAGCAACGGCTCCTGCGGCTTTCATTTCGCCCATTTCTGCAAGCTCGCTTCCGTCAGATGATTTTGTGATCGCGCCAATCGGGAAAACATTTGCAAGCCCCGCACGCTCGGCCTGCTCGATCATGTAACGAGTGATCGCGGCGTTGTCGTTGACCGGATTTGTATTCGGCATCGGACAAACGCTCGTCCACCCACCCGCAACCGCCGCCGCACAGCCGCTAGCAATAGTTTCCTTATGCTCCTGCCCCGGCTCACGCAGATGAACATGCATGTCAATAAAGCCCGGCGCGACGATTAGTCCCGAGGCGTCAAACACCTCAGCATCCTCGGGCTTAGCGTCGTTCGAGCCAATCCAGGCGACGACCTTGCCATCCTCGATCAGCAGATCTTTGCCGCTATTTTGGTTTTCGGCCGGGTCGATCAGATGGCCGTTTTTGATCAAGAGCTTCATGTGTAGTTAACAAGGCTTGTTAGAACGGACTAGCTTCCAAGTGCCGCCGATCCTTTTGAAATACTTTTCGCAAACGTAGTTGCAATTATTATTCTCCGGCTTCGTCTCATCGTCGCAACAAAAGACGGTATAAAGGAAATCTGGCTGACCGTCGTTATCCAGATCGATGGCGGCCTGAATTGTATCAATCGCGATTCCTTTGGGAAGCGTCCCTTTCTTCAACAGTTTATTTTCGATGTTCTTAGCAAATTCAACGGCGGGGTAAACCGCAGCAACATCAAACGGAAATTCATCGCGCCGGTTTTCTATGGGATCGACGTCCAGTATCTCTCTATTAGTTAGCGTTTCAATATTTGTATCCCAGTAATACTCCTTGTATTTCTTGCCGGTACATGTTGCCTCTTTCTTTTCAGCTCCAATTACCGAAACCTGAAATGGATCAAGATTTACGCCTAGGGGAATCAACGTAACCCTATCACCGACCCGGGGCTCGCGCGTCAGACTAATCCCAATTTCTGTTTCGTCGAATGGGCGCGTCATTCCGCCACTTTCATTCTTTTGATTTGATTTTCTCCATACAACAACCACGCCGAAATCCGAGACCGTTGGAAGTGGTATTTTCCCCTTCGGGTTCGCTAATTTTTGTAGGGGAGCTTTATTTACCGTCGGCTCAACCTTTGGATTTGCATCTTTCGATTGCGGGTCCGATGGTATCGCTGAACACGCCCCAAGACAACAGGCAAACCCGAGCAATAAAACGAAAGTCTCTACACGTCGTCTACTCACTTACGGGATTTCCTCCAGTAGCAAGATAAAGAACCGCCATCCTGACCGCAACACCGTATTTGACTTGATCTAGAATCAGCGAACGCGAACTATCGGCGACTTCGGAGGCGATCTCGATGCCTCGGTTCATTGGGCCCGGGTGGAGAACGATGGCATCTTTTTTTGCCAGTTCGAGGCGTTCGTTTGTTAGGCCGTAGTGGATCGCGTATTCGCGCAGGGTTGGGAAAAATGCCGAGTCCTGACGCTCGCGTTGGATGCGGAGGATCATTACTACGTCGGCTTCGGCAATCGCATCCTCGATGTGCGAGCAAACTTGCAATTGCGGATTGCGGATTGCGGATTGCGGATTTGCACGCTCGTTTCCGCCCGTATCGATTAAATGCTCAAAATCTTTAGGCACGAGTGTTCCCGGACCGGCGACGCGGACCTTTGCACCGAGTTTGGTTAATAGATGTATGTTAGAACGGGCGACGCGGCTGTGGAGAATGTCGCCGACTATGGCAACTTCGAGACCAGCAATGGTTTTTTTGTGCTCGCGGATAGTCATCGCGTCGAGCAGCGCCTGAGTCGGATGTTCGTTTGAGCCGTCGCCTGCGTTGACGATCGCGGCGCGGCTGACCTTTGCGAGTTGGTGCGGTACGCCGGCACTTGAATGGCGAACCACAATACAGTCGGGAGCCATCGCGTCGAGATTCAATGCTGTGTCGAGGAGCGTCTCGCCTTTGCTAAGGCTTGAAGATGAAACGCTGATATTGACCGCGTCGGCGGAAAGACGTTTTGCGGCGAGTTCGAATGAAGTGCGCGTGCGGGTTGAGGCTTCGAAAAAAAGATTGATGATCGTTTTTCCGCGAAGAGCGGGAACTTTTTTTACTTCACGGGTCGAGATCTCGCTGAAGTTTTCGGCAGTGTCTAAAATGCCGATGATTTCCGCCGGGGTTAAGTTGCGGATTCCGAGTAGGTCTCTACGTCGAAAAGGCTTTTCCATTTAATACTAGCAGGCTGGCAGCCTGCGTTCCGACAAAAAAGCTCCGAAAAAAAAAGCAAGGCGTTAACCTTGCTTTGAAGCTGAAATCAATGTCTGAGCCACAACAGGCGGAACTTGTAGGGGGCAGAACATTTCAGAATCGTACAAATAATCCTCGCCATCTTCGTCAATAACGCGAAGACCGCCAAGTTTCTCGGCTTTTTTGTCGGGAATGATCCTGTAAAGCTTGCCAACCTCAAGGGAAGCGGCGTAGCCTTCGTTATTTAAGCAAACGACAAATTGCGGCGTTTTCATAACTTAATCTAAGAACGGAAACTTGATCTTGATGTCTCGTTTTCCAATTCCATGAGCTTCGTACCAATGAACTTCGGCTAGTCTAAAGCTGCCATCGATAAGTTTAACAGTTGCGACACCTTTTTTCTTTTTCCAACGGCCTTTTCCGTACTTTTTTATCAAAAGAGGGCGAACCCTTATTGAACTGCCCTCGGCAATTGTTTCGACTTTCTCAATCGCACTGACGATCTCAAAAATCATGGACGTTCAAAAATTCCTACTGCCTCGACATCGTCGAATTCTTTGAGCATCACTTTTATTATCTCAGTTTGTTTGGTTGGCACGACCTTGCCGATGAAATCGGCTTGTATCGGCAATTCGCGGTGCTCGCGGCCTCGATCTATAAGCACAGCAAGCTGCACTTTTTTTGGACGGCCAAAATCCATCAGTTGGTCGAGCGCCGCGCGGATAGTTCTGCCGGTGTAGAGGACGTCATCGACGAGGATGATGCTTTTACCTTCGATGTCGTGTTCGAGTTCGGTGCGGTTGACGATCGGGTTGGCCCCGACGGTCGAGAGGTCATCGCGGTAGAGTGTGATGTCGAGAATGCCGGAGAGCGGACGCTCGCCTTCGAGAACTTCGATCTTCTCAACGATTCGGTCAGCCAGCGGCACGCCGCGACGGCGGATACCGACGATATAAAGATTCTCCGGGCCGCTGTTTTCCTCAACGATCTCAGTAGCGAGCCGCCGCAGGGCACGCTTTATCGCCGCTGAATCCATTATCCGCGACTTTTCAACCAGATGTATTTCGTCTGCCATTCTGAATGGCAATCGTAGCAAAGGGAACTGGAAAGTTCAAAGATTAGAGTTCAAAGTTTTCGGTTTTTGGATTAAGATAAATTCAGAAGGTATAAAACCATGACGAAAAATCTGGCATTGGTGGAAACTCATCCCGTTTTTACTGACGAAGAATATCTAAGATTCGAACGCTTTGCCGGCGACAGGCATGAGTTTCTCGACGGCAGCGTTTACGCAATGGCCGGTGAAAGTCCGGATCACAGCACTATTTGTTTCAATCTCAATACAATTATCGGTTTACAACTCAGAGGAACAAAATGCCGTGGATTTTCGCCAAATATGAAAACTGCGACCAGCGATGTCGGATTATTTGCTTACCCGGATTTGATTATCGTTTGCGGACGCCCTTTATTTTTCGACGGAAAGACGGATGTGATAACGAATCCGACCGTGATCTTTGAGGTGCTTTCGCCATCAACCGAAAAATACGATCGCGGCGAAAAGTTTTTGCGATATACGAATAACATTGAGAGTTTGCAGGACTATGTGTTGATCTCGCAGGACAGGGCATTTATCGAACACTATACAAAACAGGAAAATTCGGCGTGGGAGAAATCGGAGATCGAGGGCATGGACGCTATTTTGAAACTTGATTCGGTAGCTTGCGAGATCGTTCTCACCGAACTTTACGATCTGGTCGTTTTCGCGGCATAGAATGTCTTTTTATCGAAAGATCCTGCGTCCGGCCCTCTTCTGCCTCCCAGCTGAAACTGCCCACGAAATAAGTATTAAAGCATTACAGTTCGGTTTGTCTTCCAATTCCTTTCAAAACCTGTCTTCCGCACAGGATGAGTCTAAGTCGTTGCTCGCGGTAGAGAAATTTGGTTTGAATTTTTTTAATCCAGTGGGAATGGCAGCCGGTTTTGACAAGAATGGTATTGTCGTCAATCAACTTGCCTCATTGGGTTTTGGCTTTGTCGAGGTTGGAACCGTTACCTATGAGCCTCAGCCGGGAAATCCGAAACCACGCATGTTTCGTTTGCCGGAAGATAATGCACTGATCAATCGGCTCGGTTTTAATAATGATGGAGCCGAGGTTGTTGTGGAACGGCTGAAACGTCTGGATCGAAAATGCGTTGTCGGGGTAAATATTGGCAGGAATAAGGATGTTCCTAATGAAGAGGCGACCGAGAATTATCTGAAATGTTTTGAGATCATTCATGACGTCGCCGATTATGTAGCAGTCAATATTTCATCACCCAACACGCCGAATCTTAGGGATTTGCAGCAATCTGAGAGTTTGGAGCAGCTTTTGGGGTCAATACAGGAGAAGAATCGCGAACTTTCGGGCGGAAACGCGAGTATGAACGAGCGTGCAGATATCGCATCCACGGGCACGCACCTTAACAGTCACGTTTCCGCCCGTAGTAAACCATTACTCATGAAGATCGCTCCTGATCTCACTGAAGCTGAAATAGAAGCTATTGTGGACATTGCCCTGCGATACGAAATTTCAGGGATAATTGCGACGAACACAACGATCTCGCGCGAAGGCCTTATTAGCAATGTAGATCAGATCGGGAACGGCGGATTGAGCGGACAGCCGCTGATGAAGAGGTCGAACGAAGTTATTTCAACGATATTTCGTCATTCAAAAGGCGAGCTGCCGGTTATTGGCGTTGGCGGCATTTTTACGGCTGAAGACGCATTTGCAAAGATCGCTGCGGGTGCCTCGTTAATACAGGCTTATACAGGTTTTATTTATGGCGGACCGTCATTTGCAGGTGATATTAAGGCAGGTTTAGTGGGAATGTTAAAAGAACGCGGATTCAGTACGCTTGACGAGGCTGTTGGTTCCGCACATTAGGCACTAGGATTATACGTCGCCATTTGTTTGACACTTTCCCGCCAAATACTATAATTAACCCTTTGCCTTTCGCATGCGGATGGCCATTGACAATGATCATCGATCTGGACAGTGTAGGGAAAGCTGCGAAAGCTATTGCAATTGTGTTCGATCCTGCGGAGATCGATCTCGAAGGTGAGAACGCGACGCTTAATGGCAAGACGGAATTCACCGGTGAAACGCAGCGTGTTGACGGCAAGGCGCATGTTAGGGGAAGGATAAACGCGGACCTCTTGCTCAGTTGCATGCGTTGTCTCGAACCTATTGAGAAACACGTCGATGTCGTATTTGACGATATTTTCGTGGATGCAAGCGAAGAGCCGAAAGCGGATGAGATCGAGGTCGGAATTGACCAGCTTGACGAATCGCTGGTCATGGACGGCAAGATCGACATTGCCGAGGTTGTGCGTGAGCAGCTTTTGCTCACTCTGCCGTATCAGGTTTTTTGTAGGGAAGATTGTAAAGGTTTGTGCCCGAAATGCGGTGAGAACCTAAATTTGATAGATTGTAAATGCCCCGATAACTATATAGACCCTCGTTGGGCGGCCTTTAACAATTTAAATTAGTAATGCCAAAACCAAAACGACGACATTCACATGCACGCACGCGCACTCGACGTGCGCACGACGCTCTCAAAACGCCGCAGTTCTACACGGACAAAGATTCGGGCGAAACAAAGTTGCCGCACCGCATCGATGCTAAAACCGGCACATATAAAGGCCGTAAGATAATCGACGTTAAGAACGCTGAATAGTGCGATTTTTTAGATCTGCAATTTGCGATTGAGATAATTCAATTCGATAATCTGAAATCTGAATTTAAGACCTAAAGTTTAATGACACAAAACGCGGGAATCATCGGGATGGGACACGCTTATCCGGAAGGCATTTTGACGAATGCCGATCTGGAAAAGATCGTCGATACAAACGATGAGTGGATAACTACGCGCACCGGCATCAAACAACGGCATAAGGCCGCCGCTGACGAGTACACGTCACAATTTGGTGTGAAGGCGGCGTTGCAGGCATTGGAGCGCTCGGGGCTTGAGCCGACAGACATCGAGATCATTATTTGCGCGACGACAACACCCGATCAGATAATGCCTTCGACGGGAGCGTTGATACAAGCACAGATCGGTGCTACGAATGCGGCGGGAATGGATGTGTTCGCGGCATGTTCGGGATTTTTATATGGCTTGACGATGGTCGAATCGATGATCAAAACAGGCCAGATCAAACACGCTTTGGTTATCGGTGCTGAAGTTTTGACGAAATATGTTGATTACACAGATCGCGGAACGTGTGTGATCTTTGGTGACGGTTCGGGAGCAGCCGTGCTTGGGCCTGTGCCGGAAGGGAAAGGAATTCTCGCTACAAAGATCCGCTCGGATGGCCGCTACGAAGATCAACTTTATTCTCCAGGCGGCGGCACGAAATTGGGAACTACACACGCGACGATCGATAACGGCGATCATTTTTTCAAGATGAAGGGCAATGAGCTTTTCAAAGTTGCGGTGCGTTCGATGGCCGATATTTCGGCGTAAATGCTGGAGAAGGCTGGTTACACTGTTGACGATGTTGATCTCGTCATCCCGCATCAGGCGAATCAACGTATCACCGATGCAGTTGCTTCGCGTCTTGGCGTGCCTGAAGAAAAAGTTTATTCGAATATTGCTCAGCATGGCAACACGTCTTCGGCGTCTATCCCTATTGCGTTGGATGAGTGCATCCAATCTGGGCGAGTTCACGAAGGCAGTTTGGTTTTGCTGACCGCATTTGGCGGCGGGGTTACCTGGGGCGGAACGGTCTTAAGATTTTAGATTCGGATGCATAAGCCCGCGCGTAAGCAAGGGCGGAACGTCCAACGAGAGTGTATCGCCCTTGCTTACGCGCGGGCTTATGCAAAAAAATGACTAAGATCGCATATCTTTTTCCTGG
>JANMDA010000441.1:0-7846 GCA_031376085.1 Chloracidobacterium sp. | reverse complement strand
TCCGCTTACATCGGCGACGATCAGTTGGTTGCCCGTAAACAGCGGCGGCACACCTGCCGCCTGCTGCGAGATTCGGGCCGCGTCAAATGAAGTTATCGAGCCATTTAGCTCGCCCGATTTGGAAGGCGTAACCGTGTAGGAGCCTGTCCCAAATCCGCTGAGCGTGTATGTGCCAGGACCGCTGGTAAAAGTAGAAACCGGGACCGATCCTGCGCCATTTAATTGAACGCTGGCAACAAAACGCGGCGTCGGCGCCCCGATAGCGTTTCCATAAATAATGGTGCCGGTAATTGCGGGAGCGCCGGTCGGCGTCGCAGTTGCTGTGGCTGTAGCTGTCGGAGTAGGCGACGGGCCGCCTTGCGGAGCTACGCGGACATAATAAACATCCTGCTCTGAATTGAACGTTGCGGTGTATGCGACATCGGCTCCGTTATTGTCAGAAACGACAGTCATATAATCGCCCATTTTGTTCTGCTGCGGATAGCCCAAGAATGGATTGAACGAATTACTCACTTGCACATTTGGCGACCATGTGACGCCCGCATCTGTACTATAGGAATACCAGAGCTGGGAATCAGTGTTGTTCGCGGCATTTCGCGTGTCCAGCCAAACGGCGTCGATGCGGCCGTTCGGTGCGACCGAAAATGTGCTCATCCAATGCCATTTGCTGTGATTTACCGGGTCGTCGTTGATCTTTTTCGGAGTGCTGAATGTCAGGCCGCCGTTCGTACTGCGGACGAACATCACGTCCGTGCCGGTCGTAAAACCAGTCGGTATTACGCTCGCCAACATATATACGTTGTTATTGGTGCTCGTGCCGGAACGGTCAACAGCCAGAAAGATCTGTCCGGTCAGGCCTCCCGGATTTATTACGTCATTAGCCGAAACGTCGCCGCCTAAATTGACCGCCGCACTTTGATCAAAACTCGGCGTGACCGCTCCGTTTTTCGCATTAGTCGAACGAATACACCAGACCTGGCCGGTGCTGACGGTTACTCCACCGATAAATAAGTTGCCGGTCGAGTCCACATCGAGTGTGCCCCATTGAGGCGAGTTGGGAATGTTCACAGGGTTTAGCCAGGTAACACCTCCATCGATGGAGCGGCTGAATTGACGACCGCCAAAATTATTGCCGGCGGTGCTCCATGCCTGGTATTGGAATCCGTGGCCAGTGCTGTTTGTATTATCAATAGTGTGCCATTGCTTATCACCACCCGTTGCGTTGCCGGTAACCTGAAGGTTGGTATATGTCTGTCCGCTGTCGAGCGAGCGCCAGATATTATCGAAGAAGGTTTGAAGTAGGCTGTTGTAATAAAAACGTCCGATATCATCGGCGACCAGAACAGGGTCGCTGCGGAACACGTTGTTTTCGAGAACGCCCGGGAAAAACCATGTCGAGCCTCCATCCGCAGTGTAGCCGTAGCCCGATTGCCGGAAATTTGAGCTGACGCTGTTAAATTGCCGCCAGCCGATCGCCATCTTGTTGTGGTTTGTCGGGTCGACACATATCGAGGACTCATTTGCGGCGTCACCAGTGATGTTCTGACCGCTCGAATTTACATTGACCTGGTGGCTGGTAAAGGCTTCAAAAGTCGAGTGCATTCCGGGTGAAACGCCCGTCCTAAAAAACAAAGCTGGAGCATCGTCGTATGTTTCAAGCTCTTCCTTCGGAAGGGGCTTATGCTGAGCGAATGTCGTCGAGCCATACCCGAAGCACAGGAAAATTACAAAAAAGGCCAAAGCCTTTCGTGAAAGTATTGACGAGAGCGTAAACGATAAAGGCGAGAAGTCAGAAAAAAACATACAACGCGGTCCCCTCGAAGTCTATAGATATAATTCACACTCGCGGTTTGGAGATATAAATTTAGATTAGAATACGCGAGGCGATAGTTTTTTACAAGAAACACAGGTTGTCGGTCCCTGCAATATTTGCGATTATTTGGGAAACTTTTTTAGAAAAAATAATATTTTCGGAAAAGCGCAATTTTTGGGGGCCGTTTTAAACGTGGCATGTGCCACATTTTTAAACTTTCCGAGCACAAACACATGTTTTTGGGCTTTTTGAGCGATTATGTGAAAAAATAAAAAGCCATCTGAGAGGGTCAAAAAGCCACTTTTGAGACCCAAAAAGCCATTTCACGACCCCAAAAACCACTTTGCGAAAGGCGTTTTTGTGGCTATTTTGCCACCTGCCCGATTCAATAAGCCACGCGAGCATCAACTGCATCATTGCTTCAATCAGAGCTGATCACATCTTTCGCTTCTTCTTTTTTCAACGCCTTTAACGCCTCACGAAAAGCTTTGAGAGATTCTTTGTCATCCTTTGTTAGACGCTTTGGATTAGCAAAATCTTTCGCTTTAGGCAGTGTGCATTTGAGCTTGTGTTAATCTTCTTGATCGGCATGAATCTCACCTCAAAAATGATCATACAAAACGCTCTCATTTCTCAAAACCAAAAACTGACTGAATGCTAATTTGTCATATTTTGCTTGTAAAAAAAGTGAATGAACTATATATTACTTTCAAATTTACGTTTTTTTGACCGAACTTTTTTTCCACTTAGCGATGACTGCCTAAGGTTCTTCTGATAAGCGTGAATCGCGTGATTTTCAAAATAATCGAAAGGAGATTGATCCGCATGAAACTCGCCGCCGCCGCTTCTCATATTTTTTTTTCACGCCCTTTTCGTTTCTGGTCATTATTTGTCGGCCTCGCAGTATCGCTTTTGGCTGTTTTTACGTTTTTTCAGAGCGGTGGACGGGTCGCGAAAGCGGACTCGATCATCGCCAATGTCGCGGTCGGCTTCGAGCCTCAAGCTGTCGTGGTTAATTCCGTGACTAACGATATCTACGTTGCCAATTACTTTAGCGGCAACGCGACGATAGTTGACGGGACAAACAACTCGACAGCAACCGTCGGTGATGGCTCGTTACCCGTTCCCGTCGTGGTCTGTGCGACAACGGTCAGTTATACAGGGCCAGCCGTTCCAATTCCTGATGTTACTTTGGCAGGAGTCAACATCAACTTGCCTGTGAGCGGAGTTGGCATTGTAACCGATCTCAACTTCCGGTTTGACACAGCCGGAGCATGCAATGCTACGGTGGGCAACGCAAACGCGGCGGTGGATCACACGTTCATCGGCGATCTGACATTCAAATTGACATCGCCGGGCGGAACGGCGGTGACTTTCCAGAGCAGACGCGGCGGCACGAGAGAGAATATATGCCTGACGAACCTCAACGACGAAGGCGGATTCCCGAACATCGCGACACTGACCAGCATCACGGGCTCGCCCGAATCGGGCAACTTCGAGCCTGAGACGACGGGAATGCTGGGTATGTTCGATGGCGAGAATGCAAACGGAACGTGGGTGCTGAACGTCTCGGACAACGCCGGCATTGACACCGGCTCGATGAGAAGGTTCTCGCTCATTTTCAACTCAGGCAACTTCAACTCAGAAGGAGTGTGCTCTACGCCAACGGCGACCAATACCCCGACCGCAACTGCGACGAGTACGCCTACTAATACGAATACTCCGACAGCAACAGCCACCAGCACGCCAATAGGAGCAGCGATCTCTGGAACCGTTACATACGGCAACGCGATTCCGGCGGCTACGCGTTTTGTTTCAAACGTGCTGATAAGCGGTGCAGGGACGCTTCCGGTTGCTGTCTTAACGGGCGGGCTCGGGCCGACTGAGGGACAGTATTTGCTCGTAGGGTTTGGCGCGGGAGCTTACACGGTCATGCCGACCAAGACTGGCGGCGTGAACGGCGGGATAAGTTCGTTTGATGCGGGCAGGATAGCACTGCATGTCGCTGGACCGCCGAATCCGCAGTTGAGCGGCAATCAATTGATTGTGGCAGATGTCAGTGGAAACGGGTCAATCTCATCGCTGGATGCCGGAATGGTCGCAAAATTTGTAGCCGGGCCGCCATATGTCGCACCGGGAATAGGCAGGACAGGTACCTGGAGATTTATTCCGGTAACCAGAAACTATTCTTCAGTTGTCAGCATCCTGATGGGTGAAGATTACTCGGCTTTGCTTATTGGTGAGGTTTCGGGGAATTGGGCGAATACAGGGGCGAGACCCGACGACCGTAAGGAGGAGGCAGTTGCAGGAGGCATTAGAAGCAGTGGGCCTTTGAAGCCGGCACAAGTTGAACTGACGCAAGTGGCGACTGTTGCCGGTAAAGAGATAGTTTTACCGGTAAATATTCGAGGTGTTGCCAATAAAGGTGTTATCTCGTATGAGTTCGATCTTAGATATGATCCTTCTGTGATTCAACCTATTGGTGATGCAGTCGATGTGAAAAGCACTGTGAGTCGTGGGCTTGCTGCTGTGGTCAATGGCAAAGAGCCGGGGTTTTTGAGAGTTGTGGTTTACGGACCTCTGCCGATAAGCTCTGACGGCGTTTTGTTGAATCTTAGGTTTACGGCAGTTGGAAAGGCGGGTTCGGTGTCGCCGATTTCGTTTGAGCGGATGCTGTTCAATGAAGGCGAGCCGCGTGTGTCAACTGATGATGGACGAGTCGAACTTTTCTAGTTGAGTGTTCCGCCCTTACTAACGTGCGGGCTTGTGCAAATGCGGCACGATACCTTCCATTTTTCAGTTGGCATTATGCTAAACTCTCGGCAATGGCAGGCGTCGATTCTTTGGATTCAACTCAGTCGCTCTCACCGCTTGGGGCCGGTGACCTGATTGACCGGGCAGTCCGTTTTTACCACAAATATTTTTGGACATTTATTCTGATCGCATCGCCGCCAGTGATCGCGGGGACGCTGATCTCAGTTGGGTGGACTGTCGCGGGGCGACAGATCTTTTCTCTCAGCGCAGATAAATATTCTCCTGAAAACGCCTTTTACTATGTTTTTCTGTGGTTTGGCAGCATTGCCATTTGGTTGACCGAATCGATCGCTACCCTCGTCGTCATGGGCGGAGCTTCGCGAAACTTTGTCCGTCATTTGCTCTTTGGCGAGCCGATCACTTTTCGTGAAACATATCAAAATGTATGGAAGCGGCTCGCGGGCCTCATCGCAGCATCATCGATCATCACCTTTGTGCTTGGAGTGATCGGTATTGTGATCTTTTATTTTGGCCTTCTCGTCGGAATGATCGCGATAATGTTGGTCGTATTTGTTTTTAGCTGGCTGCCGATCCTGGCGTTTATTATTTCGCTTGCCGTAGGCCTTGCGGCGGCGTGGGGAACTCTCTGGCTTTTCTTTCTTGTTGCTTCGCGCATGGCATATGTTCCACAGGTTATGCTGGTCGAGGGGCAGGGCGTTTTTTCTTCTATCGCGCGTAGCTCAGGTTTGGCTGGCGGCAGTGTGCGTCGTTTGATGGCGCTTTTTGTATTTACGACCGTTGCAGCATATTCTGCCTTAGCTTTGCTCTTTGTGCCGCTTGCCTGGTATGCGTCGGCAAATGGTGTTGAATTTATGACTTTCGACCGCGGTTTCATTCCGGCTTGGTACGAAGTTGCCTCAAATCTGATCTGGCAGATTAGTTTTGTCTTGCTTTCGCCTGTGTGGATGGTCGGGCTTTGCATTTTGTATGTTGATGAACGTGTGCGGACAGAAGGATATGATATTGAGTTAATGGCCGCACGGCGTTTAGGAGAGATACCGTCCGTGCCGACAACATACGTCAATCCGCTGCACCCGGCGCTTTCACATTCTATTGAGGCTGCCGCGACAGTTCAACCGGAAAGGCCATTTCCATTTACGACACTTGGACTGAAATAATGATGCTGATTACGCAACAGTCCAAAACCATTACGATGCTTTTGATCGTCCTGTTTTTTGCAGCTGCATCTGTGGTAATTGGGGCGACACTCAGCGACTATCACAAGCGCCTCGATTCGGCTCGAATGAGCGTGGCCGCTCTTCGCAAACTGGAGGACGAAGATCGAGGGTACGCCCTTTTAAAACGCGAAAATCTCGCAGATATTCGCAGATCACTTCCGCAGACCGAAATGGTCGAGTGGCAAGGCGGCAATGTTCAAACAAATAATCAGTGGGTCCACGATGATCTTGCGGCATACATTGATGAAAGCGATCTCAAAGAACGTAAAGCACAGCTTTTGAGTATCGAGGAACGGCTTTCGGCAATTAGTGAAAAGATCGACGAACTCGAAAAAGCAACAGCAGCTGAGCGAAGCAAGGATGAGGACAAACAAAAGCTGGCCGAAATACTCCGACGCGTAGAGTATGCGAAGCCGGAAATAAAGGACGAGAGTTTATTTCAAAAATGGTGGAACGCATTTTGGAAATGGCTCGAAGACCTTTTTCCAAAGCCGTCTATCTCGCCGCAAACCGCACCCGAATTCGACTCACTGAAACTTCTGATCCAGGTCTTGATATATGCAGCCGTGATAGGAGCGATCGGGTTTTTAATTTATCGATTTTGGCCGCAGTTGGCTGGCCGATTTGGATTCAAAACAAAAGAGAAAAAGCGTGGCCGCGTGATCCTTGGCGAACGCATCGGAGAAGATGAGTCAGCTGAGGATCTCTTTTCCGAAGCTGAGCGTTTGGCTCGTGACGGCTTACTTCGCGATGCAATTCGTAAGGGCTATATCGCTGTGCTTTGCGAACTGAGCGACCGCAAAATAATCGGCCTTGCCCGGCATAAGACTAACCGCGACTATCTTCGCGATGTCCGCAAGCGGGCCGGGCTTTTTGAAAATATGACAGACCTGACCGGGACCTACGAACAAAACTGGTATGGCCTGCGGCCATCGAAACAGGACGATTGGGAAGATTTTCGCGATAGGTATAAACAGACGATGACATCTGTATGAAGCAAAAGCTTTTCTTATTTCTCTTTCTGATACTGATCGTCGTTACGCTGGTCGGGCTAAATGCTGCGACTTACGTTCAGAAGGAAAAAACGCCGGACAGCGAATTGTCGCCAAACCGCTCAACCTATAACGTCGGAGCGACAGGGACACACGCTCTGTATTCCTTATTATCGGAAACGGGCCGCAAGGTTGTTAGGTGGCAGGAGCCGACTGCGGCTTTGCTGACCGAAAAGAAAAATGCGCCGTCGGTTTTTGTCGTGATCGGATCGCTGCGACGCGAATTCGAGGATGCTGAGACTGAGTCGCTTTTGCATTGGGTCTCAAGCGGCGGTCGGCTTGTGTTAATTGACCGCGAACCTCCGTCCTCACTTATTAATGGGTCGACAGTAATTTGGAAGATCGAATTTGAAAGCAGCAGTCCGTACAAATACCTGAGTATCGACCCATCGGATCAGAATCAAATGATAAGCGATACTTCAGCGATCAAACCGTCTCAACCGACGGTCTTCACCCATGGTGTAAACGCCGTACAGCCATCTCGGTTTGCGGCATCGATCAATATTCAAAGGTTCGAAGGAGAGTACACAACTCACGATTTACCAAACCTAATCGCTCCTGTTGTCCACTTTGCCTCTGGCTCAAGAAATTTGCTAGTCGAAACACCATACGGCGAAGGCAAGATCGTATTTCTTGCCGATCCGTTTATTGTTTCCAATGGCGGCATCGGGCTTGTGGATAATGCGCAGCTTGCGATAAATATCCTCGCGGTAGCGGGCGATTCGCCGATAGCCTTTGACGAATATCATCAGGGTTACGGAGCGAACAACAACAAATTTCTTGAATTTTTTGAGGGAACGCCGATCATTGCGATATTTTTGCAATGCGTTGTGCTCGCTGGTTTTGTTTTCTTCTCGCAAAGCCGCCGCTTTGCCCGTGCCGTGCCGGAACCGGAATCTGACCGGCTTTCAAAACTCGAATATGTTTCCGCGATGGCCGAACTGCAGGAACGCTCACGCGCTTTTGATCTCGCGATCGAGAACATCTAC
>JANMDA010000427.1:0-5183 GCA_031376085.1 Chloracidobacterium sp. | reverse complement strand
GTTGTTTTTGAGTTTGTCGGCAAGAGCAGTATCAAACATAAAAAACTTCTAGTCGATCCTGATCTTGCCGGATTGTTAAAGGAGTTGACGACGCTGGGACGCGGACGCAAGTTGTTTCAATATCTTGACGAAGAGCAAAAGCCGCATCCGGTCAAGCCGTCGCAGATAAATGCCTACATAAAATCTGTAACAGAAAGTAATTTTTCGGCAAAAGATTTTCGCACTTGGGGAGCAAGTTTGCTTGCCGCCGCCAAACTAGCTGAGATCGGCATTTGCGAAGACGAACGGCAGATTCAAAAGAATATTGTTCACGCCGTAAAAACCGTCGCCGCCGAACTGGGAAATACACCTTCCGTTTGCCGGTCATCATATATTCATCCGAACGTTCTAAAAGCATATGAGAGAGGACTCGTTTTAGATTCTTTTACGCCGCGTCGCCAGAGATTGGCTAAACGGATCGAACTTGAGTTCGAACCCGAAGAGGTTACACTACTCGAACTCTTCAAACAATTTCACTGAATTTTAAAAGAGCTATTCCTCGCCACGGCTCACAAATTTGTTTGGCAAACCATGCGGTTTAGCCACAAGCGTCTGCGTTAATTCAAGAGCGTTCTTAAACGCATTCTTGTCATTTTGAGGGCTGCACGGAACCGCACGGTCATCAATAAACGCAGCCGCACGCGGCTTCCCCTGACCAACATAAACATCGCCATAAGGAAACTTGTGTTTTTCCAACCACTCGATAATGTGAATACGCAGTTGTCCCGGCGTTATGCGTGAACCTTCTGCGATATCCTGCGCACAGCGTGAACTAAAGATCACGACCTCTGCGATCTTGGCGAGATCTTTCGTGAATTTAAGAGCGCCCGGAATCGGATCGCCAATGTGATCGATTCCTTTCCATTTATCATATTGAGCCAGTACACCATCAAGGTCGAGACAAATGCGCGGCTTACGCGTCGCCGGTTCTCTTTTTTTTGGCGCCGGTGCGGGCTTTAGCGTTTGTTTTTTTGCGGCTTTTGTTTTCGGAAGTTTTGACGGACGCGTCGCAATCATTGCTTCGATCGCGTCGCCGCCTTCGAGCCATTCATTCTCGCCTGCTATAGCGTCGAAATTCCACACACGCGTGTAAAACAGGCGGGTATGATGCCGGCCCGGAACGCGAAGCGTGTAAGGCAGATCGTTAGGCCCAACGGCACGTTTTGGCGGAAATATTTCGGGCTTGCGCGGCAAGCCAAGCCGTTCCCAGTCCGATCTCAGTTTATCGGCAAAATCAAAAACATCGGCGAGCGGATATTCCTTATCAAGCAGCACCCAAACGTGATAACCGCCGACGCCGTTACTGTCAAGCAGCATCGGATCCATTCCCTGCGAACGAAGTTTCTCTGCCCAATCGAAAGCAGCAGCAAAATTCGCTTCCGCGATCTCACCTGCATTTGGCACTGTTTCGTCATGCAGATCGACATCGACCGAAAACCATTTACAAGTTGCGTGGTCGCTAATCGAAAATAGTCCGATCAGATGCGCCGCCGATTTGCCCGAAAAATGCCGCTCCAGCTTCGTGAGCGTGACCATGTCCGTCCCAAGCTTGCGCCGTTCCGGCACCGGCAACATAAATACGCGAATTTTTCCATCTTTAAGAGTATATTGGCTCCAAACATCTCGGCGGTTAACAAGCCGCTCCATCGCCCACTCGGCCAGATCGTCCGCGTACCTCATCCACTCCTCGGCGATCCAGAGAAGGCGTTTGTTTCCGGCAAATTCAAAGAACGGCTGGGCCATTGTGTTTGATTATTTCACTTTTTCCCAACCGCTTATAAAATTCTTCTCGGCCATTTCGTCAAAGAATTTGCGGGCGGTCTTTTCGTTATTTGAGATCTTTATGTCGCGTTCGAGCGGATTTTGCCTGTTGGGACTGAAATCCGTTAGGTAAACAACATAGCCCGGAAACTCGGTCTTATCGGTTTTGTTTGTTTTCCAAAGCAGCAGTTTGCGAACCATCTTGTTCCCTTTCATTACCTTTGTATAGACGGTTCGTTCAAGTATCTCGCTTGCCGGATCGTCGTCGGCGTGGGCGCTTTTCTCAGACTCTGGAACATCGACAAGATCTGTTACCTGGCTGATATTCACGTCTTCGGGAATCGCCTCTTTGTCGTCCCGCATTCCGATAAACTGCGGCGAGATCACACTCACTAGCGGCATCCGCGTCAACGCTGAATAGCGTTTGCCGTCCCATTCGAGCACCATTCGTTTGACCGGCCCGCCACGGGCGCGTTCGACGATCATATCGAGACACGAGATCTCGATCACCGGGCCCGGACGTATCATTTCGTAAGCGACATAGTCATTATTAACGGCAACATAATCAGATGGCACGATTCGTTTTTTAAGGTCGGCAGCGATGGTCTTGCGATCTTCTTCGGTAAATCCGCCGCCAACGCGAGTAAATTCGTGAAACGTTCCATCCTTCCGCACTACCGCAACAAGCAGATCGTGCAACAAGCCTTTTCTGCCTTCCTCGCCTTCAGAAAAGCCGATTATCGCGACATCGATCGTATGGCGCGACTTTATCTTGTACCAACCGGCTTGGTCGTGCCGTACAACGACGCCTTCGGCACCCTGGCCGACGACCCAGTCAGTGAAGTATTCCATCACCGCATCGACTTTGTCCGTCTTATGGTGCTCAGCCGGATGGACGCGCTTACCCTTGCCAAACCATTTCGTCAGCAGTGCGAAAACCTTTGCGGTCTCCATGACCGGTTCTCCATCGGCCTCGATCACGTCATAGACCGCTAAACCCAGTTTTTCGAGCTGCTCCTTCGGCGGTTGTGACCGCAAAACACGCACGACCTGCTGCACGGGATGTGCCTTTGTCGCATCTTCTTTTACATAAATTTCGGCGCCGAGAATACACGATTTGACCTTAGCCTTTTTCAAAAGTTCGGCGGCCTCGTCAAAGCACGGCAGCCCGACGCGAACCGTGCCGCCCGGATTTACCGAGATGATCATTTTTCCGTCGAAGAAAACCATCGCCATTTCGCCGTCATACTTACGGCTGACAAACATTCCGCGCGCCTTTGGCAGTTTGAAAATATCTTCAGACGGAAGAGCACGCATAAGTCCGCTCACTTTGCGTTTATATTCCTGCGATTTTACATGAAGAGACGGATCGGCAAGATCGGGCGCTTTGCCGATGCAGTAGCCAAATTTGCAGGTAAACTTCTTTTTGTCGAAATCAAGATTCAGCATCGGCTTTTAATCCCTGTGGTTTTTTCAGCTCCATATTTGATAGGTGAAGAATTAGACAATATGCATCGCCTTTTATGCGTCCTTCCAGAAAAGCGTTATACGGCTTGCCGCCGCGATTCATCACGAGCGGCTCATTTCCTTTTTCACCACCGCGAACGAGAAGCAACGCATTCTTTTCCTCCAGATCTTTTGCCATCTCATACAAAAAATCGAACGTCAGGCCGTTAATATGAACAAGTTGCTTCTTGTTGGTAAAAACAAATCGATGAGCTGCCTCTTCTTTTTTGATAAACTTCCCCGTCCATCTCATCGGAAACTCGCTGTTCATGTTCTGAGGCTCTTTTTTGCGCGGACGCCGATCGCGAACAGTGCCGTCCGGGTTGTAGATGACCTCGATCTCTTCGACAAGATGAATGATCCCTTTTTTTGTGACGTAGACGCGTGCCATATCAGTAAGAAACATTCCAAACGACTCGATGTCGATCTCTGGATCATCTTTGATAAGCGCGTCAGCAACCTTATCCAGCTTTTTCTTCTTGGCAAGCAACTCCGGCAGGTCATGCAAAACATCCGTCTTTAATAATTTCCGCGTAGAGACAGGCCGCCCTTTCTTATCCGTGTAGCGGATCTCGCGTTTTGGATTTAATGCTTCGGTCGCTACAACAGCGTCACGGTTTTTGGGATTGCTAATATTGATCGGCATAAGTCACTTTTACATCAGATCGAAATCCAATTCATCGGCAGAAATCTCTTCTTCCTCGGCAGATTCCAAAACGGCGGCTTGATTGAGCTTGATAAATTCAAACTCAGCTTGTTTACCAACAACTATAAATGCCTCGCCGTCCGCACCGATCAGAAATGCATTGTCGTATTCAATTCCGCCTCGCCAGCTAAACGGAAATGTAAAAATTCTTTCGGTAGAGAGATGATCGTGCAGCTCGGATAGATCGGCATCCTCGTGAGGGCCGACAAGATAAACGCTCTTAACAACCTGCGTAAAATAGTCTTCGACAGTCGCGGGCTTCAGGATATTTGTTTGATTGAATGATGACGGAACCTGCTCGATCTTTTCGCCGTCTGTTGTGACCGGTACAAGATCGTTGCGATCGACCGAATCGCCCTTGTCGGTTATGGTCGCCAGCGCGGTGCCGCCTTTGTCGAGAAGCGTCTTGCCGTCAGCGGCGAGAACGCGCAGTGACGCCTCGCGTCCTTTCTCGTCAAACGCCTCGATCTCAACTCTGCCGTAAAGTTTTTCACGGTCAATCTTTATCAAGGTTACCGAGAATTCACGGCCGTCAAGTGAAAGAACAAGCGGTCTTGCCATACATCAAACTCTGCTAATAGCGACTACACCGAATTTTACACTATCAGCAGAATAGCTGTAAATCTCTGTAAAATAAGCCATTCTCGTAAATCGCAATAAAAAAAGGTGCCCTTTTCGTCTTTGAAAAGAGCACCGAACACGCGTTTAGCGCCAGTATAAAAGAAAAATGATAGATTAATCATATTCGAGCCACTTTTACATGTTTGTATTGCAGAATACATTACCGAAAAATATTTTCACGGCGAGATCCTTTTATTTACAAGCATTCGTAGAATTAAGTATCATCACTCATAAATGCAAAGCCTCAAACTTTGCAACTCAAAGCCTGTTTTTGACATCAATTTGCCGGCGAGTTTATCTATCGTTTTGTAATTAACCTTCTTTAACCAGAAATCATTGGCGGAGGAAATATGCGGTTTGGATCTAAATTTTCGCAATTATTTTGCTTATTCGTTATGGTCACGGCTCTTGCAGCGGCAGCCCTTGCTGACACGATAAGATTAAAGGACGGCAGCATTATCAAAGGACACATTGCAAGCTTTAGCGGTGGTAAATTTGTAGTCGAGGTCGGCGAAGGTTCCCGGCTCAAACAGCTTACCTTTACAGTCTC
>JANMDA010000420.1:0-11765 GCA_031376085.1 Chloracidobacterium sp. | reverse complement strand
CGGCGAATTCCTAGTGCCTGGCCGATTATCTCGCTTTGCCGCTGATGTAATTCGCTCCGCAGCCGCATCACTTCAGTGGAAAGCTGGTCGCGCTCCAGAGCCGTGCCGATCTGGTCGGCGATGCCCTCGACAAGTGCGATGTCGTGCTCTCCAAAACTGCTTTCCTTGCTCCACACAAAGCCCAAAAGCCCAAACGCCTTTCCGCCCACTTCAACCGGCGTCACAAGGGCCGAGTTTCCATGCAGTTGAGTATTGAAAAATAGTCTGACCGCCAACGGCATCTGCGAATCGATCAGACGCATAGTTTTGCCGTCACGCAAAAGATCGCTGAGAACCGCGAACGTATCAATATCGACCGATTTATTATGCTGCTCGATAAATTTCAGCACGCGGCCGAGCTTTATGCCGTCAGCCGATTTGAACGATGCAAGCGAGATACGTTTTCCTGTCTGGTCGAGAACACCCAAAGCGCCGTAATCGGCGCCTACGAGCCCGATGGCGCGCTCCATAACGCGCTCCGACACCTCTTTGAAATCAGAATGCGAGTTCAGTATATTAGCGATCTCAAGCAGAGCATTTGTCCGCCGGCCTTCCTGTTCCTGAGTGACATACAAGCTCGTGTATTGATAGCCGATGGCCAGATGCCGTGCGATCGATTCAAGGAATGCCACCTCTTCGTCGTGCCATTCGCGCGCCTGATGCGTATCGTGAAGGCCCAAAAGGCCCAGAACTTTACCGCTCAGCATGATCGGTATGATCAGAAGCGAACGTGTTTCGAGCGCCTTTGCAAAGAATTTGAGCGTTTCGTCCTTGATCTTTGAGATATCGTTGAAGCGGATCGGCTTTGACACGTCAAAGCGCTCTTTTAGCTTGTCTGCGTCGAACGGTATCTTTGTACCTTGGCTCTTAGGAACGGATTTATCGCGCCGCCATTCATGGCTGATGACAAGCTCACGGCCTTCGGCGATCTGCAGCAGGTCGCAGCGGTCGGCATCGAGCATCCGGCCGATCTCGGAGACGACTACGTTTAAAAACCTTTCGAGCTCGATGTTGGTAGGCAGGTCGCGCGCAAGACGGTCGATGATACCCTCGCGAGCCTCGTGCATTTTGATCTTGCGTTCCAGTGAAAGTGCCGGCTCGGTCATCATACGAATAACAGTGCTGACTTGGGATAAGAATGTCAAGTTGACACACATTCGTCAATTGGTGTGTAATTTCGCATCATTGTTTAGGTGTGATTACGTTAGTTAGACCACTGACTTTAAGTTTTATGGGAATTCAGCACTCTGCACCGGTTTTTTTATTGACAAATGATCTGAATGGCTCAATAATTCTTAACCAAGCGATATATTACAGGAATACAGTGAGGCCGTTATGAAAATGAAGATCCCCGTTGTCGTTCTTATTCTTGCCCTGACTGTCTGTGCGTGGGCACAGTCGGGAGGAACCTTCACTATTACAAAGTCGGTCACTGCCGGTGGCGGCGGCCAATCGACGGGCGGCACATTTATAGTGGACGGCACCATCGGCCAGAGCCTTGCCGGGACAAACTCTACCGGAGGAGTTTTTAGTGTTGATTCCGGCTTTTGGGCAGATGCGGCCGCACCGGCGACGCTCAGCGGAACGGTTTTATATGGCAACGCCATACCGGCGGCGACTCGTTTTGTTTCCAATGTCACTCTGACCGGCACAGGTTCACAGAACGTATCAACGACAACCGGCCCGCCCGGAGCAACGGCCGGTCAATATGCTCTCAGCGGTTTCGGTTCAGGTGCTTATACGGTAACTCCAAGCAAGATCGGCGGAGCTAACGGCGCCATAAGCTCTTTCGACGCCGGCCGCGTTGCTCTCCACGTTGCCGGGCCGCCGAATCCACAGCTTAATGCGACTCAGTTGATCGTCGCCGATGTTAGCGGCAACGGCCTGGTTACTTCGTTCGATGCGGGCATGATCGCAAAATTCGTAGCGGGCCCGCCTTATATCGCTCCCGGAATCGGAGCAACGGCAACTTGGAGGTTTACTCCTGTGAACAGGGCGTATGCTTCGATCAGTTCGAATATTGCCAGCGAAGATTATTCTGCTCTTCTGATGGGCGAGATTTCCGGCAACTGGGCAAACACCGGTGCCCGGCCCGATAGCGGCGGCACCTCGATGTGGCAGTTTGGTGTTGATCCTGTCCGTGGACCAACGCAGCCTGCGACAAGCGCCGATGACGGACAACAACAGCCCGTCAGCAATGGAAAGCCGGAGATAGTTATAGATCTGCCCAGGGTCGCGACGGGCGACAAACAGATCATGGTTCCTGTCAGCGTTCAGGGATTAAATGAAAAAAACATCATCGCCTATGAATTCGATCTTCGCTACGATCCTTCCGTAATACAGCCTCTCGCCAATGCGGTCGATACAGTCGGAACGATCAGTAACGGCCTCAAATCTGCCGTGAATGCCTCAGAACCGGGACTTTTGCGGGTAGTGATGTACGGGCCAATGGCGATTAGTGCGAAGGGTATTCTTCTCAACCTCAAATTTGCACGCGTCGGAGGAAAAGGTGCGGCATCTTCACTCGTTATTGAGCGGGTAATGTTCAATGAAGGCAATTGGTTGGTCGGCACGAACGATGGCCGAGTAGAACTTTTCTAACTGTCAGCGCATTTTATTAACTGGCAAGGGCGGCTTTTTTGAGTCGTCCTTTTTTGTTTTTGTATTGGCCTCAGAAGTTTTGCGGTTAGAGTTCGAATTGGAAATTGAAGCTGAGTTAGCGTTCGCATTTGTGTTTGCGGTCGTATTTGCATTCGCCGTGTTTGTGTTCTTAGGAGCGACGTAGCTCAAACGCTGTCTTCCCGCTTCAGCATCATCCAGCAAGTCCAGCGCGCGCGAATTGGATTCGTCCAGAGCGATAGCCTTTTTCAGAGGATCGATAGCCTCGCTGTATTTGGCAAGTTTTATAAGAACCGCTCCAAGCTCGGTTTGGTATTCGGTGTCCTCAGGCTTGAGTTTTACAGCTTCTTTAAAAGCGTCCTCAGCTTCTTCATCTTTATTAAGCTTGGCGTATGTACGGCCGAGGTTGAATTGGGCCGCATCGTCATTCGGATTTGCCTTGATCCATTTTTTGTAAGCTTCGACTGCTTTTTCAAACGCTTTTTCGGAACTCTTTTTTGTTCTGCCTTCTTTTGAGTTGCTGGCCGGTTCCGTATATTCGCCTGAACGCTCCATCTGCATTTCGAGCAGCGAATACGCGATGCCCAATTGGAACCATCCATCTGCGAGTTCAGGGTTGAGCTTTACCGCCTGTCGAAAGGCCTCGATCGCCAACTCGGTTTGATTTTCATCAAGCAGCCTGCTTCCCTCGGCTAGGGCCGTATTTGGATCGGTGATATTTGCAAAAGGAGATTCGGCCGCTACGTTTGCATTCGCGTCTGTGTTGGAATTTGCCGCACTACGACTGCAAGACGAGCAACCGCTCATCAGCGATACAAAGAAAATAAATAATGCGAGGCGTTTCATAATTAACCGGGCGGAAAAACAAACGGCCGTCCTGCAAGCAAATGTACATGAAGATGAAAAACCGTCTGCCCGCCGTCCGCATTTGTGTTGATAACGACGCGATAGCCGTTTTCAGCAAAACCCTTTTCACGGGCAATATTTGCCGACGTGTGAAGCAAATGCCCAAGCATTTCTTTATGATCGCCTTTCGCCTTATCGAGCGAATCAAGATGCTCGAGCGGAATTATCAGAATATGGTGAGGCGCCTGCGGACTTAAATCATTGAACGCAAGGCAAATGTCGTCCTCATAAACTTTTGTTGAGGGAATCTGCCCCGACGCAATTTTACAGAAAATACAATCTACAGCAGCCATATGTTATCTTTTGCCTCTCACTTGGCCGACTCGTCGGCGGCGATGGCGATACTTTCGGTTATTCGCTGGATGTCGGCACCGAGGGATTTGAATTTTCTAACTATGGTTTCGTAGCCGCGGTCGATGTGGTAGACGCGGTCGATGAGGGTTTCGCCTTCGGCGCAGAGTGCGGCTAGGACGAGCGATGCCGACGCGCGGAGGTCGGAGGCGATTATTTTGGCGCCCATTAATTTCGAGGGGCCGTGCACAACTGCCGTGTTGCCGGAGATGTTGATGTCTGCGCCCATTCGGATCAATTCTGAGGCGTGCATGAAGCGATTTTCGAAGATGGTTTCGACGATCTTTGATTCGCCCTCGGCTTGCGTCATCAGTGCCATATACTGCGCCTGCATGTCGGTCGGAAAGAGCGGATGCGGCTCGGTCGTGACATCCTTTGCTTTCAAACCACCGCTGCTGCATCGCACAAGCAGAGTGCTTTGATTAAGCTCCTCGATCTCGACGCCTGCCTCGCGCAATTTGTGGATGACAGCGGTAATGTGTTCCGGGCAGCAGCGTTTTATTTCGATCTCGCCGTGCGTGATGGCAGCGGCGATCATGAATGTGCCCGTTTCAATACGGTCGGGAATGATCGTGTGCTCGGCACCGCCGAGAGCTTCGACGCCTTCGATCTCGATCACAGGCGTGCCGTCACCTTTGATGCGGGCACCCATTTTGTTGAGAAGCTCGGCGAGGTCCTCGATCTCAGGTTCCTGAGCAGCATTCTTAATAACGGTTTTGCCTGACGCCAGCACGGCGGCCATCATTACGTTTTCGGTGCCGGTGACGGTGACCTTTTCAAACTCGATAACGTTGCCTACCAAGCGGCCTTTCGGCGCACGGGCGACAACATCGCCTGATTCTAGAGAAACGGTCGCTCCGAGCTGCTCAAAAGCCTTCAAATGAAGATCGATCGGCCTTGTGCCGATAGCGCAACCGCCGGGCAAACTCACCTTTGCCTGGCCGAATCGTGCAAGAAGAGGCCCGAGGGCCAAAACGCTTGCACGCATCGTCTTGACGAGCTCGTAAGGGGCTTCGAAAAGCTGAATGTTGTTTGCCGTTACCTTATGAGTTCGCAATTCAGGCGTCAAAACGGTCGCGCCGAGATCCTCAAGGAGCCTACGCTGCGTAATAAGGTCCTTAACATACGGCACGTTGTGAAGCGTTACGGTTTCGGGCGTCAGAAGTGTCGCCGCAAGACACGGCAAAGCCGAATTTTTAGCGCCGCCGATCTCGATCTTTCCTTTTAGCGGATTGCCGCCGCGAACCAAAAATTTATCCATACAAGCCGTAACGCCGATGGCAAGGGCGTTGATTCCTTATATATTTCGTTAAGAAAAGCTTATCATATGCCGCGAATCAAGCGTTAGTAGATTAAGACTGTGAAAACTCTTTCACATTTACGCCGATTAGTATTATAATTTCGCCTACTATCATAGGCCGTTTCCTGAAGGCTCAGGAACACAAGTCCGGCGCGGTCGAAAGGTTGTACAGCAGTAATTACTTCACCGGAGGATGTTCATCCATGTCCAGGGACCGTTTGCCTTATTTCAGGTTTGTTGGCCGCGCCAATCTTTTTGCCGTGATCGCGGCTTTTGTTTTGATCTTTTTGGCCTCGGGTACAAGCTTTGCCGACATTCCGGGCGATGAAGATATATCGGAAAATATCTTTGCGACCGAACTCGCGCCGGTGGTCGATTACGGCATCTTCTCTGAGCGTTTCATTGCAGTCCGCCTCAAACCTGCGCCTCGCGGCATGTCTCCGATTCAGACGCCTCCGCCCGAAAATGAGGAAGAAGAAATCTTCGACCCCAAGCCGATGAAACCGCCCGAGCGCCCGCCAGTTCCCGTCGATCCAAGCTTTTTAGATCAGCCTCTGGCCTGCACCGCTACGGTGGTCAATGCGAGCGCAACCTCCGGTAACGAGGACGAGTCGTTCATGGCCGTGAACCCTACGAACACGCAGAATATAGTTGTCTTTTCTAATCTAAGCGCCAGTAGTATTCACAGGTCATATACAACCAACGGCGGCACGAGCTGGACGCACGGCACGGTCGCGACAGGCGTCGCTTGCTGTGACGCGCAGGCGGCTTGGGACAATTTTGGCAATCTTTTTGTTGTTTACATTAACGGCAGTGTTAATCAAATCAACGTCATCCTGAGCACCAATGGCGGTGCGACGTTCGGCTCGCCTGTAACGGTTGGCACGGGCAGTGTCGACCAGCCTTCTATCGCTGTTGGAAACGGCAGCGTTTGGGTTGACTGGAACCTTAGCGGAAACATGGTCGCTCGCGGAGCTCCGGTAACTGGGCTTGGGGCTTTGGGGGCGTTCGCAGCTGTGCAGACGATCCCGAGCGCTGCCGGAACGTATGGAGGTATCGCCGTCGGCCCGGGAGCTAACGGCGGCAAGGTCATTGTGACCTACACTTCTCCGAGTGGCGGGCAAGGTCCCGGAACGATCTATACCAACACGGACGCGGACGGCCTGGGAGCGGGCGGTTTTGGAGCACGCGTGACGGTGACAACTACCAACGTGGGCGGTTTCGATTTTATACCGGCACAAAGCGGACGGTCGATCGACTCTGAGCCGGGCGTGGTCTGGGATGCAACCGGCGGCACGTTCAACAACCGCATTTACCTTGTTTATACGGAAGAGGTTGTAGCCGAGAGCAACGACACCGACATAATGATGCGCACCTCGACAGACGACGGCGCAACATGGAGCGCTCCAGTCCGCGTTAATGATGACGCGACGACGCGGAGCCAGTTCCTTCCATATTTAACTCTCGACAAAACGACGGGAACGGTGGCTGTGGGATTTCACGATGCCCGCAACGACAATGGCACGGTGGGCACAGGCGGAACGAACACCACAGCGAACGATGACGCGGAATATTTTGCGACATACAGCACAAACGGCGGCACGACATGGGCGGCTAACACACGCATTAGCGGCGGTTGGTCAAACGCTGCCGCAGCCGGAGCCTCAACGGATTACGGCGATTACGAAGGCCAGATGGCCCAAAGCGGAAAATTGTATGCCATTTGGGCAGACAACTCAAACTGTGACGGAACAAACCCGAACGGCACCGCGCATCAATTCGATCTCTACATGGGCACGCTGACGATTCCGGGCGGCGGTGCGACGCCAACGGTAACAAATACGGCAACTCCAACGAACACGCCGACAAATACTCCGACGTCTACACCGACATTTACGCCGACAAGAACATCGACCAATACACCGACACCAGCGGCTACAGCGACAAATACTTCAACGGCGACGTTCACGGCGACTAATACACCGACGCGAACCTCAACAAATACACCGACAAACACTGCGACACCAACGTTCACGCAGACAAATACAGCTACTAACACACCAACGGCAGCAAATACGCCGACGTTCACAGCGACGAATACTGCAACATCAACACCAACACCATTGTTGTCGGTAAGTCTTCCTAATGTGACTGCCTCGCCAGGCACTGAGGTCACGATACCGGTCACAGTCGGAGATACGACTGGACTACAGATAACTTCATATGATTTTCAGATCACTTTCGATCCGACTATCGTTCAGCCGTCAGCCTCACCATCTGACACGGCCGGAACATTGAGCAGTGCAATGTTGATAACACCGAACACCAGTAACTCCGGGCATCTTATCATTTCAGCCTTTCAGGGAAATTTCCTCGCGGGTGCGGGAACGCTGATAAATCTGAAGTTTACGGTAGTCGGCGCCTCGGGGTCAACGCCATTGACTTTTGAGGATTACACGGATCCTAACAGCCTCTTTCATCCTGCATTCCAGTTTAACGAGGGTGTACCTGCAAGCGCTTTGACCAATGGCAGCATTACAGTTGTCGGCACAGTAATCACTGGATCGGTCACATACGGCAATTCTATCGGTTCGCCGACCCCGCGTTACGTTTCGAATGCAACGATCACCGGAACAGGTTCGCCAAATGTTACGACGACCACAGCTGCACCCGGTGGACCGACGGAAGGCCGGTATTATCTCAGTGGTTTTGGAGGCGGAAATTATACCGTCGCTCCGTCCAAGACCGGCAGCGCCAACAATATTTCGTCGTTCGATGCGGGAAGGATCGCTCAGCACGTTGCCGGGAACACTTTCCTGACAGGCAATCAACTGGTCGTGGCCGATGTCAGCAATAACGGCACGATCTCGTCATTTGACGCAGCTGAGATAGCCAATTATGTTGTTTCCGGCTCGCCCGCAGGCATAACCGGAACTTGGAAATTCAATCCCGTAAACCTATCTTACGCATCAGTTCCCTCAAGCATCACCGGGCAGGACTATTCCGCACTATTGATGGGTGAGGTAACCGGCAACTGGACAAACACAGGCGCGAGGCCAGTTGGCAGTAGGCAGTTGACAGAAGGCAGCGACAGTTTCGGCGACGGAACAGAAAGCATAGCTGTTGCCGCACCGCATTTGGCAGCACCGGCGGACAGCGAAATTCTTATACCTGTCAGTGTCCATGGCGTGGCGAATAAGGGCATCATCGCTTATGAATTCGATCTTCGTTACGATCCATCGGTTATTCAGCCTCAGGCAAATCCTGTCGATGTAACCGGAACCATTAGCCGCGGATTTACTGCCGTTGCTAAGTCGGACGAACCGGGACTTCTTAGAGTAGCCGTTTACGGGGCGATGCCTCTCGACAACAACGGCCTGCTTCTGAATCTCAGATTCACCGCCGGCGGAGCATCTGGAACGGTGTCGCCGCTTATGTGGGAACGCATTATGTTCAACGAGGGCGATTCGCTAACGATGACGGCAAACGGACAGGTTGAATTATCGTCTGCGGTAATAAATCCGGCAGAGATCAACGGCCGGGTTATCACTGCATTGGGATTGGGCGTGCCAAACGCCCGCGTTACATTGACCGATACAGACGAACAAACGCGCACGGCCGTTTCTAATGGCTTTGGTTATTACAGATTCAGCGGACTTGAGTTAGGAGAGACCTATACTTTCAGCGTCGAATCTCGTGGATGGGCCTTTACGCCAATCACCGTAAGTGTGACCGATGAAGTTATAAGCGTGGATATGATCGCTTCAAAATAGTCTATGCTCTGCGATCTTTGCGTCTTTCGGGAAGAAAAAGGCATATTCCCGCAGAGCCGAAGGCAGCCTGTGACTTAATATGAGCGCTAAGTGCCAGAATAACTAGACATACAGCTCACTACCTTCTCTCCAGCTACAAAAAAAATTGTTGACCTTATAAAACCTTTCGTATACACTCTCTCAACCGGTTCTTTTTGCTCCGAGAGCAGGTTTTTTCTGCCAACGAGGGAGGATTTAAAGTTATGCTGCGGTCTGATCGTAAGCGTCATGTGGTTGTTTCTGTGTTTTTTGGCTGCGCTTTGCTTGCCTTGATTGGTTTTGCGGCGGAGGGCAAGGCCGATTCTGTCTCGAACACGGTAACAAGTTTTAATTCTTTTGACGCCACATTTGGGCAATATAGTGCAGCACCGCAAGAAAATAACTTTGATATTTGGAAACTGGTCTCGGCCGACGGCTCATATTCCTCCTCCAACACTGAGCCTAACGCAAAGAGTTTCGTTCATCAGCTATTCGATAGATACGTCGTAGATTCTGTCGTTGGAAAATCTGCGATAAGTGAAGTCACTAATAATGTCGGCACCGATCTAAATAGCCCGACGGCCCCGCTGGCAATAAATGTATCGCTGCCAAATGCCATCGCAACGCCCGGCCTGATCATCGTCCCGATAACCGTAGGAGATTTAACAAACCAGGGGATTATTTCCTGGGACCTTCAGATTACTTACGATCCGGCTGTCCTGAGCCTGGCATCACCCTTCTTCGACACTGCCGGAACATTGAGCAGCGGCACAAATGTTACTCCGAATACCAACTTTTCCGGCCATTTGATACTCGGCGGTTTTCAAACAGTCTTTTTTAGCGGATCGGGAACGCTGCTGAATTTGAGGTTTAACGTTATCGGCTCGCAAGGAGAATCGAGCCCGCTGCTTTTGCAGAACTATACGGATCCGAATTTAATTCCTCACGTTGGCTTTCGTTTCAATGAGGGAGTGCCGTCCGCAACCATAACGAGTGGCAGCGTCACGATTCCGGCAGCTACAGCAACGGCAACGAACACAGCCACACCGACTGCGACGGCTACTGAAACATTTACACCGACACCAACTGCCACCGGGACGTTTACACCGACCGCGACAGCAACAAATACGCCCACAAATACGCCGACAAATACATCGACCAACACTGCGACCCCGACTGCAACGAGTACACCGATATCGGTATCCCTGCCCATTGTAACTGCTACGCCGGGCCTGCTCATAGTGCCGATTACGGTAGGTGACATGACCGGAAAGGGAATAATTTCTTATGACGTTCAGATCACATACGACCCGGCGGTTGTGACGCCTGCAATACCCGCCGTCGACACTACCGGGACATTAAGCAGCGGAACGGTCGTTACACCAAACACCACAAATTCCGGACACCTGATCATCTCGGGCTTTACTACCGGTGTATATTCCGGAGCTGGAACACTGCTGAATTTGAGATTCAATGTTGTCGGCTCACAGGGTCAATCTACGGCGTTGGCTTTCGAGGATTATATCGATCCGCTTTTTTCAAATATTCATTACAGCTTTCGCTTTAATGAGGGGATACCGTCATCCGTCACTACGAACGGCAGCGTAACAATTCCTGCGGCGACGGCGACTTCTACCGCTACGTTTACGCCCACGCCGACCGCAACCGAGACATTCACGCCGACGGCGACAGCAACTTCGACATTTACACCAACTCCGACAGCGACGGCAACTTTTACACCGACGGCAACCTCAACTTCGACATTTACTCCAACTCCAACTGCGACAGAAACTTTTACGCCGACTGCGACAGCGACTTCCACTTCCACGGCAACATCTACTGCGACGTTTACAGCCACGTCCACAGCGACGGAGACATCTACACCTACGCCGACTGCTACAGAAACCTTTACGCCGACAGCAACTGCGACTTTTACAGCAACGCCTACAGCGACAGAGACATTCACTCCGACGGCAACCGCTACGGAGACATTTACTCCGACAGCAACTGCGACTTCGACGTCCACGCCAACGGCGACGGCAACGGGAACCTTTACTCCAACGGCAACATCGACTTCGACGTCCACGGCGACGGCGACTGCAACGGAAACTTTTACGCCGACGGCGACCGCGACGGAAACATTTACGCCGACGGCGACCGCGACTGAAACATTTACGCCGACGGCAACATCGACTGCCACTTTTACACCAACGGCAACTAATACCGCGACTCCGACCTCGACACCTACTCCGATATTGGTCTCGTTGCCGAATGTAACTTCTACGCCCGGAACGGTTACGATTCCCGTGACTGTGGGTGATCTGACTGGTTTGAATATTATTTCGTATGATTTTCAAGTCACTTTTGATCCTCTTGTAGTAACGCCGGGATCGCCGGCATTCGATCAAACCGGAACATTGAGCAGCGGAATGTCTGTCACGTCTAATACCGCCAATCCGGGACATCTGATCATTTCGGGATTTACGACAGGAACGATGGCAGGCTCGGGGACACTGTTGAATTTGAACTTCAATGTTATCGGTACGCCGGGACAAATTACGCCATTGATCTTTGAGGATTACACGGCTCCGGGCTCGCAATTTCATTACGGTTTCCGGTTCAACGAGGGAACGCCGTCAGTTACAACCGTGAACGGGAGGATCACGATTCCTGCGGCGACTGCAACGAATACTCCAACGCCAAGAGCAAGCGAGACATTCACTCCGACGGCAACCGCAACGGAAACGTTTACTCCGACT
>JANMDA010000332.1:0-11570 GCA_031376085.1 Chloracidobacterium sp. | reverse complement strand
CGATCCGCGCGGATACGGCTATCACACGATCCAATCTACGATCACGGTAGGCAAAGGCGGACTGACCGGAATCAAAGGTGAGACAGAGACTTCCCAGAGCGTATTAAAGTTTCTGCCGGAACCACACACCGATTTTATTTTTGCTGTAACTGCTGAAAATACAGGCTTTATCGGCTGTGTTTCGCTACTTCTCGCCTATGCGCTTCTCTTGTCGCGAATGATCGCCGGTGCACGTGAGGCTTCCGACCGGGCGGGAATGCTTGTTATAATGGCAATTGTATGCGGAATGGTATTTCAGATATTTATGAATGTCGGGATGGCTCTCGGCATCCTTCCGGTCATCGGAGTTCCGCTGCCGTTAATGAGCGCGGGCCTGTCGGCAATTTTATCGACATTTGTCGCGATCGGATTTGTTATCAGTGTGAAGCTGCGTCGTTTCGTCAACTAGGAGGTATTTAGGTGGCAGTAGAAATAAAGAAACTAAAAACGGCCGAGGCTGTTTCGAACGGGACGAAAAAAGGCGGCATGTCCACTTTGATGTTACTGTCGACGGCGCTTCTTTTGGCCTTGTCCGCAGGTGCGCTGACCGGTGTTCTGGCATCTTATTATCTGAACAACTCCCGTTATTCGGTCGAAGTCTCTGCTCTGGCTACCTATCGCCCGCCGCAGGTTACCACTATCTACGCCGACGACGGCGAGACCGTGCTGGCTGAATTCGCGATCGAAAAGCGCATTCCGATCAAAATACAGGACGTACCTGATGTGGTAAAAAATGCACTGATGGCAGTCGAAGACTATCGTTTTAAGGATCACATGGGCATTGATCCCTACCGGATCGTCGGTGCCGTTTTTAGCAATCTTACGAAAGGTGATCTGCAAGGCCAGGGCGCATCGACCATTACCCAACAGCTTGCAAAAAATCTGTTTCTTTATAAAGACAAGACCTACACGAGAAAGGTGAACGAATGGGCCGTCGCCCTGCAGATCGAGCGGCTTTATACAAAAGACCAGATCCTCGAAATGTATATGAATTACGTTTTTCTCGGAGCCGGTGCATATGGTTTTGAGGCCGGATCGAGGACGTATTTTGGAAAACCTTTAAAGGAACTCAACCTCGCAGAAGCGTCTCTGCTTGCAGCCATTCCAAAATCGCCTTCCGAATATTCGCCAACGCGAAATTTGGACCGGGCAAAAGCGAGACGAAATCTCGTGCTCGATCAGATGGCGAAATACGATTACATAACGGCGGCCGAGGCCGAAACTGCCAAAGCGACGGAGATCAAGCTTGCCGACACGGCTTATTATCAATCTCAGCCAAAATCGACGGCATGGGATTATCCTGTCGAGGATATCCGTAAATATCTCGAAGAGAAATACACCACGCGTGTAGCCCAAGGCGGCTTAAAGGTCTATACGAGCATAAATGTCGAAGCCCAAAAAATTGCAACGCGTGTGATACGCGAGCGACTGCGTGCATTTGATAAAGGCAGGAAATGGCGTTCAGATTATCAGAACATCCTCGTTGATGCCGACGATCAGCCGTTAACCGATGAACAGGAAATAAAAAAGACACTCGATACCTTCAAACATGCGGATTGGTATGGTGACGATTATCATGAAGGCGAATATATCAAGGGGCTTGTAATGAGATCCAATGCAGGATCTGACGAGGTTGGAGTTCGCTTTGGAAGGTTTAAGGCAGTTGTTCGTCCGGGCAACATGGGCAGAAGCGGCAAGCGGCCAAAGGACGAGCTCAAACCCGGATATCTGGCGGAATTTCATGTCAAAAGTGTCGATGCCGAAAATCAAACTTTAGAGGTTGAACTTACTCAGGTCCCGGATATTCAGGCATCTCTGGTTTCAATAAACGCACACACGGGCGAAATAGTCTGTATGGTCGGTGGCTACGATTTTCATACGAACAAATTTAACAACGCGACGCAGGGACTGCGTCAGACAGGCTCGGCGTATAAGCCGTTCATTTATACAGCAGCGGTTGAATCAGGCATGACACCGGAGTCAGTAGTCAGCGGTGCACCGATAAAACGCGGCGGCTGGCAGCCGCATAATTACGACGGAAGCCTCAGCGAAGCCAACATGCCGATGAAGCTAGCTCTCGCAAAGTCATACAATATAGCGGCCGTTCACCTGCTTGAACAGGTCGGTATTCAGGCTGGCGCACAAATGGTCAGACGTTTCGGAATTACAAATCCAATGGCTCCAAGTCTGCCGTCAGCCCTCGGAGCCAGTGAAGCTTCATTGCTCGAAATGACTGCGGCTTACTCGTCATTTCCAAATAAAGGCATTCGAATGGCGCCGCACATGATCCGTAAGGTCTATAACCGCGACGGCAGTTTACTGGAAGAATATGACGGCACCAGTTCAAAAGTGACCAGCGAATATACCGCTTTGACAATGGTCGAGATGATGCGGGCCGTGTGCAGCGGCGGCGGAACTGCGGCGGCAGCAAGCGCGGGCGGCAATCCGATCGCCGGTAAAACCGGAACCGTTAACGACCACACCGACGTATGGTTCATCGGCTATACACCGACATATTCGACAGGCGTTTGGATGGGAAATCCCACACGCAAGGAAAATTTGGGTGACAACATGACGGGCGGCCATGGAGCACTTCCCTATTGGAACGCTTTTATGATCCCGTTTATGAAGGGCAAGCCGATCGAGAAATTCCCCAAAGCTCCGCCAATGCCCGCTGATATTAAGCGTGAAGCAGAATTGCGCAAACGTGAAGAACTTGAAACCTTGCAGGAAGCTGATGAGAATGCTCCTAAGACCGGTATTGTCGTTACGCCGGGAGCTAAGATCGATCCAAACGCTCCATTACCTAGCGACGGAAATGATTCCGGAAAACCCGAAAACCCGACAGTCAAACCGCCGACTGAAGTGCCGGACAAGCCTCCGGTCGTTAAACCACCGGTCATCCAAACTACTCCTAAAAACGAATCTGCGCCCGATAAGCCTGACGGAGCAAAACGTAAAGGCAAAAAGGGAGATGGATAAGTCAGAACCGCCTGCGTCAGCAGGCGGTCAGTTCGTTTGACGATGACCTGCACTAATCGAACGAGGTTGAACCTCAAACGCACCGATGTCCACAGTCATTCGGCTAAGCGCGAATCTGCTGCGAATTCTGGGAAAGCCCGTTCCGCGCTGATCAAAGGCAAGAATTCCATTCAATGGGTCAACTGCTAACGCATTGAGACCTTTGTCAATTGCCGGACTTCGCACCAGTAGTGCGTGCGTCGGAGTTGTTCCGCCATTGTTTCGTAGCGGGCCGAGCAGCGGATCGGTATCTCGAATATCCGTCGCCTGATAGGTAATGTTCGTAGGCGAATCGCCCGGCGAATCACCGATCAGATTTCCGCCCGTTGATGTGACCGGAGCATAGCCCGTGAAGATTTCGATAAACCTGGGATCGGTCGCGGTATTGCCCGATATGATCGTATTGGCGAAATCGATCGGAGTATGATAGTTGGAAATGCCACCGCCAAAACTCGCGGTGTTGCTGGTAATAGTTGCGTTGCGCAGCGTTATATTGCCATCATCGGTACAAAAGCCTCCGCCGTCCGTTACAGACGTGTTGCCTGTGATGGTCGAGTTTACGATTAGCAATGTCCCGTCAATGTAAAAACCGCCGCACTGTACACCACTATGATTATTTGAAATGGTCGAGTCGATGATGCGATGATTGCCGCCACTTTGAAAGTCCACACCGCCTGCGTGTTGACTTGCAGTGTTTCCTGTAACGTGAACGCCACCCAGCGTCATTGAGCCGCCAAAAACTACCATCGCTCCGCCAAATCCGCTGGGCACACCTCCGCCGATACCATTACCGCCCGTCAAGGTTGCTCCCAAAATGGTAACGGTTGCATAGTATGCGACGAATATGCGGTTTGTTCCCGGCCCTCCGTCAATCGTCAAAACATTTGCGGCTGGTCCGTTGATAGTTAATGCTCCGGCGTTATTGATGACGATCTCATTACTGAGCGTGATGGTCGTTAAACCTGAAGCAAAATCGATCTTGTCATCGTCCGCCGAAGCATTTGCAGAATTGACGGCCTCGCGCAGGGAGCAATCGCCGGGTAAGCATGAGGAATTATTGCGGTCATCGCTTCTGGTAACGGTCAGATTTGACTGCGTCAACGTCGGTTGTCCTTGAATTATCGTAAAACCGCAAAGTAAGAATGATGCGAAAAGGCCAATTGTTGTAGATGTTGTTCGTTTCATGACTTTCTCCTTCTGACGCCAGATATATAAACACCGGGCTGATTTGTAAAAATTGATACTCCCTTTTCATTGCACTTGATTGACCGGTGTATCGCTGCCCAGACCGAAATAGTCGTAGTTAACAGCGCCACTCGTTTGCCGTATGTACCAGATTCCTCCCCGATAGACCGCAAAATCAACTTTGCCGTCGCCATCATAATCTGCCGGAACGAGCGCATCGTTTGCCAACCCCCAATTAACAACTTGTAAATTGTTTGAAACGCTGCCCCAGACATACCAGTTACCTTCAGACGGACGGAACACGGCGACATCGGTTTTACCATCGCCGTCATAGTCCGCCGGAACAGGCTTGTCAGTTGATAATCCGAAGTTCACAGTCGTATAGCCTTGACTCGAACAGTTCAAATGCCATTCGCCGTTGCCGCGATAAACGGCTTTGTCAACTTTGCCGTCGCCGTCATAATCTGCCGCAACGGGTTTATCGGTTGAAATTCCGAATTGAATGGCTTGCGTCTGATTGTTTGCCAAATTGTATGTCCACCAAGTCCCGTTGCGATAAACTGCCAACTCAGCATGTCCGTCGCCCGTGAAATCGGCGGAAATTGGAACGTCGCCCGCTTGTCCGAATTCAAAAGCGTTGAAACTGCCGTTTGAGCTGTTGAGCCAATACCAGAATCCGTCACGGAAAACAGCGATGTCGGTTTTGCCGTCGCCGTCAAAATCGGCGGGCGTGAGCCTGTCTGTTGAAAGCCCGAATTGAGTGGCGGAGAAACCGGTTAGCGAACGATTGAGATACCAAGTGCGCTCCGATGGTCGAAATACTAATAGATCGGCTCGCCCGTCGCCATCAATGTCAAATATTGTCCTGAAAACCCGCAAATGGGACGGATAACCTAACGCGGCAAGTTCAGCAGAGTTAATGCGGGTGACATTGCGCACCACATCTTGTGCGTAAACATTAGCGCCATAGATCGCCCGGGGAAGAGAAACCGGCACGACACGTCTATAGATCCCGTCGTGTTCATCCCCTGAAATGCGATCTGCACCAGAAAGGGGGAAATCAGCCCTGACACAATCATCATCATAATAATAACAACCCTCAGGGTTGGAGAAACTAACCCTAATATCACTAACCCCTGATGCTTCATCTCTCGCGCGAAGTGTAATAGTGACAATCTGCGCACCGTTGGTTGTATTGATGTCCGTGGGCGTAAAAGTGAAATCGCTTATCGTGGGCGGTATTGCTTCGTTATTATTTATGACCTGCAACTGAGTTGCAAAACCGCGAGCAATAAGATCGGAGGTATTGAACTGCCTCCACCGGTAATAGGAAGGGGTTCCATCTAATATGTGAATATTATCAACATCCCATGTGCCTGCCTCAGCATATTGATAAAATGTGATTGCCTTTTTATAAATGCCGTCTCTGCTATTTCCTGAAATACGATCCTGAATGCCTACAATATAGCTCGAACGAACCATTCGAGGGCTTCTGAAGGTAACATCCATACTCCAGAAGTCTCTTTCACTATCCGTCACTCGCACGGTTATGGTTACAGTTTGAGAACTGTTGGTTGTATCAATGGTTGACGGAGTAAAGCTAAACTCCGTTACATCTATTGATGTTGTAGGCCATCCGGATCCTTGTGCGCTGGCCAAACCTATCATCGATAGAACCAAGATCGCAGACAATGTAAATTTAGCGATAATCGCTTTCATGCGAATTTCTGTAGATAACAAGAACATAAAAGCGTCAGCAAATGAAAATGTGATATTCGAAGTAATGAATTTCATAATTGCCTCCTGAATTTTTTTGTTTTGGCCGCCGATCTCGATCTTAAGACGAATACGTTGGTCAAAATGTCCGGAGCCGTTTGCGTGACGGGCGGCTCCGGCCTGTTTAATTAATTGATCAGTCATCTTCGTCAATCTATATTGCAGCGGCGTGTTAGATAATTCAGAAAGACATAGTTGGCCACATTGCGGCCGGCAGATTGTCCGGCAGCGGTGTCGAACGGGAAATGCACGCCGCCATAGATCCGGCTGCGGGCGATTTCGTTAGTCAATGCTGAAAAGCTCAGGTAATTGCGAGTCACATTCGGGTTTCCGCCGAAATCAATTTGGAACTGAATATCGTCGCGTCCGTAAAAGAGGGCGAGCGTTGTCGCGAGTGACGAGCTAGCCGACGAAGCATTCGAGGCATAGGACGGATGCGGAGGCGTCCCTGCGGGTCCAAGCAGCGATTCCCAACCGGCGTCGGGTGCGGTGTCAGGATTGCCGTCTTCGTTCGCGCGGCGGATCGCCGTGACGGGCCGCCATAAACCGTAATGGTACTGGCTTGTAAAAGTGGTTTGTAGTGCGTCGTGATAAGCCATATAAACCAGAGCGAAGAGCCGTGAGTTTTCCACGGTCGAATTGTTGCGGGCAATTGCCGTCGAACGGGCAACGCCAAACATCAAGGCATCACTAACAGGGGGATTTGCCCAAAGAAATGCAGTCAAAGTCTGATCGGGAGTGCGGGTTGAACTGGTCGCCGAGCCAAGAGCCTTAACTTCGTTCAAACTCGCCGCGTATTCCGCACTCGATAAGGCCGGCGGCGTTGCAGGCAGAAATTGGGTGGCGTGCGTCATTGCGAACGGAGTTACGCCCGGAAAGTTTGTGAAAACGGCAAAGCCGGGATATGGCCCAGTGAAGAGTTCCTGCCAATTTCCCGGTGTCGGCGGCAGAAGATAAGGCGTCCATGGCGCTGCCCAGCCATCCGCAGTGCGATTTCTTAAAATTGCTTCTGCGGTCACGCGTCCGACCCGCTTACCTTGCAATGCGCGGTTAGAGGGAATCCCCTGGAGCGAAGCAGCAAGTTCCGAGGCGTAAACGGGTTGTTGTGATGGATAGAGGGCAATCAGAACATCGTAAGCGGCTTGCGCCGCTGCGGCCTCTTTCGAAGCATTTTTAGTGCCGGGGACGTCAGTCAGATAAGGCGTATACGCCCCGTCGATCGAATTGACGGCATCGAACATCGCCAGATGCATCATCGCAAAACTCCGCACCGGAAGAATGTTCCCCGGATGCGCGTTTGGAATTTGAAGCGTCTGTCCGAGGACGCGATTCCATTGCAGCACGACGTCTTCCGCAAATACAGTGGTTGACGCAAATATTACGATGATCGCTGCGATAGTGATCTTTAGTGAGTGTAGTGTTTTCATCTTAATTCTCCTTTCTGTTATATCGGCCTTGTGAATTTTTAGTCTTTTGGACGCCGGTTGCTGTATAATGTTTGGGAACTTTTAGGAAATTCACCTCGCGCTTCAACCGCAACCGGCGATATTTGTTTCTTGGTAAACAAATTACTTGCAGGAGGCGCGAAATGTCTTTCGATAAAGTTCCGAATTTTCTTGTAAATTTATTCGAGGCTGAAATGAACAGCTACGAGGCAACCTCTTATCGATTTAATTCTTTTCTGCTCGATGTCACGGAGCGGCAGCTATTACACAACGATAAAGCCGTTTCTCTGACGCCTAAAGCGTTTGATGTGCTCGCATATCTTGTCGTGCACGGAGGGCATCTCGTTTTAAAGGATGAATTGATGCAGGCGGTTTGGCCGGATTCGTTTGTTGATGAGGTAAACGTTCCGCGCACTATCCACACACTTCGACGGGCTTTGGGCGAAGATGAAAACGGCAGCAAGTTTATCGAAACCGTCCCGACAAAAGGCTACCGGTTTGTCGCTGAGGTAAGTGAAGTGTCAGAACCGTCTGCGTTAGAGAGCGGCTTAAACGACGTCACGTTCGAGCCGCCAGCTTACGCAGGCGGTATTGACTTGTTGCACGATGAGATCGCCAATCCAACACCCCCCAAAACAAAACAGAAAGCTCGGATAATACTTTTTACTGTCGGTTTCGCTACTGCAATCGCTCTGATTTTCCTCTTGTCTTTCAATTTTCAATCTCCGTCTTCCGGTAAATCGAGTGATGTCGAATCAGTTTCATCGCTCTCCTCAAAATACAAGACAAATGACGAAGCTTATCGCCTATATTTGCTGGGCTCAGCTTTGGCCGACAAGCTAACCTGGGCGGATGCCGGAAAAGCGATCGAAGCCTTTGAGCAAGCCATCGAGATCGATCCGAACTACGCTCCCGCTTACGCCGGACTCGCAAATGTTCACAATGCCCTGGCGTTCATGGGAGGTGGCGGCAATCCGACCGAGGAGTATCTCAAGGCGAAAACGGCTGCGGAAAAAGCGCTTGCAACAGACGACAACATTGCAGAGGCGCATTCATATTTAGGCGAATTAAAAACTAATTTCGAGTGGGATTTTGCAGGAGCCGAACGCGAGCATAAACGAGCTATAGAGCTAAATCCAAATTCTGCCGCCGCCCGTCGGATGTACGCGCTGCTGCTCGGTTTTCTCGGCAGATCTGACGAATCCATCGCGGAAATTAAAACCGCAATTGACCTCGAACCGGCCTCGGTGCCGAATCATTATATTTACGAACGTACCTTGTTTTACGCCCGCCGCTACGATGAGGCCATTGCCGAGGGGATAAGGACTCTCGCAATGGAACCCGATTTTATAATGGCTTACGATCCTCTCATCGGGTCTTATCGCATGAAGGGCGACGATGACGAGGCCTTCGAATGGTTTTTGCGCGATTGGGAACACAGGGAAGATCAGCCGGCGGAAATCGAAGTGTGGAGAACAATTTATGCCGAATCGGGCTGGCCTGGCATTTACGAGCGACAGCTTGAGAATGCTAAGGAAGCTGAAAAAAAAGGCGGCTCCAACCCGATGCATCTCGCGCGCCTCTACACCAAAATCGGTAACTTTGACCAGGCGTTCGCCTATCTGGAAAAGGCTTATGACCAACGCATGATGCCAATGATTACGCTAAAGGCCAATCCGAGCTTTGATCCCCTGCGTTCAGACCCGCGTTTTGATGATATGCTCAAGAGCGTCGGCTTGAAATAAACCTGCTGACGGCATTTCAGAACCGACTGCGTAAGCGGGAGGCAGTGATCTACTTACAAAATTCGCCGAGGTAAAAGGGAAGCATCTTTCTCCACCAAACCCAATCGTGGTTGACGTCGTGGCCCCAGACGTCTAGGCGGTGCGGGATGCCTTTGGAATGAAGGAGGCTTGAAAATTCGCGGCTGCGGTCGGGAGCTTCGAATGAGCCCTGGCCTGTGACGATCACTATCGAATCTGCTTGTCTAAGACGCGGCAGGTGGTAATCGTCATTTAAATTCTTGAGATACATCATCGGGTTGTTGAAATAGACATTTTCGTCGTAGTAACTTTCCAGATAATTGTAAATATCGTAGCTGCCGCTCATCGCGATCGTGCCGCGAAAATTGTCGGAGTGCTTAAAGTAAGTATTGGCCGCCAGCAGAGCGCCCAACGATGCTCCGGTCGTGAGAGGCTTTGCATCCTCGCCGCACTCGTTGCGGATCAGCGGCAAGACCTCGTCCATAATGTAATTGTCGTAACGCGACAACATCTCAACCTTCCAGCCCGGATGAGATTCTTTGTTCAAAAGGCTGTATTTGTTGACCGAATTGATCGAATAGGCACGGATCAATCCTGCCTCGATAAAATCCTTTATCGAATCAACCAGATAAAACCGCTCGTATTCCAAATAATCCGCCGCCGCCGTCGGAAACATCAGCAGCGGATAACCCGCATCTCCGTATGCCACCAGCGGCATGTCCATTCCCAAATTGTGGCTGTACCACGATGTTGTTTCACGTCTCATAAAATTTTGTATGTAAATTGTTGACCCTTATTTTAACAATTTTTTTAACGCGGATTGAGCGGATCAAGCGGATTGGAGCAGATTTCAAGTTCATATCCGCTTCCATCCGCCTAATCAGCCTGATCCGCGTTCAAAAAACTCATTATCATATGATTTTTTGAAGAAATTACTGCACTACCTGATCTCTCCAGTGTTAATTCATATTCAAATACTTCCTGAAAATTCTCTTCGATCCGTTCCTCTACCTCCGCCATATTAACTTCACGGCCAAGCAGCCGTTCCATCGAAGTCACCGGTTCGCCTTCGCAGGCGATGATCCAGTTGTAATAGCTGAGATCGGTGTTTACGTTTAATGCAAAACCGTGTGTCGTGACCCAACGTTTGATATGAACGCCGATGGCCGCAACCTTGCCCTCGGTAGTATGAACGCCTGTCAGCCCCTCGATCCGAAAAGCGTCGATGTCAAAATCCGCCATCGTGTGAATAAGCACTTCTTCGAGATCGCGGACGTATCGATGAACATCTTCGCGATCGGGCGACAGGCTTATTATCGGATAACCGACGATCTGGCCATGTCCGTGATAAGTCACGCGTCCACCGCGGTTCGTTTCAAATACCTCGACGCCTAAATTCCGCAGCATTTCGGCTGTAGCAAGCACTCCGTCATTCTTCGATCTGCGGCCAAGGGTAAAGGTATGAGGATGCTCTAAAAGCAACAAATAATCCTGCTCCCTTCGAGCGATAACTTCCCCTTCAAGCTCCTTCTGTAATTCCAGCGCCTTTGCGTAGCCAACGCGCCCGAGCCTGCGGACCTCTAAATACCGATGATGCATTACGTTTATGATAAAATTTTAATGTTCAGTTTAGCACAGGACGTGATTTTAATGAAAAACCTGCGATTTATCCTGCCAATATTTGTTTTTACCGCACTTTTTGCGACTAGCGTTGACGCACAAGCCAGTAGGCCGAGAAAAACAAAAGTAAAAAGGACTACGACAACAAAAACCATTCCGCCGCTCGATGTCAGAGCGGCACGCGAAAAGGTCAACATTCAGCTTACCGATCTTAGCGTTTTTATAGATAAACTCGGCCTTGTTGCTCAGAATTTGGAGACTGCGGATAGAGATGCAAAAGCAGGAAAACTGTCGAAAAAGACCGTAGCCTCGCTAGAGGCTAATAAATCGCGGCTTGTTGAAGCCATACGAAACCATAAAGCCCCGCTTGTAGGCCTCGAAACTGAATTTCGCACTAAAATTGTTTTGCAGAAATATTTGCCCGGAATAAAGGGCATTTCGGACGTGATGATTGATGCCGAAGACCTGGCACTTGCGGGAAAATTTGTCGCTTCGAAAGACCCGCTGCGGCGAGCTGCCCAAAAACTGATAGATACGCTGGCCTTACTTCCCAAATAAGAGATTATTTAATTTACGGCTTTTTAGCTGCCGGGACAACAAGTTCCGTCGGCTTCTTATCTTCCTCACAAACCTCGATCTTACTGGTTTGTGTTTTATCTGCATCCATGGCTGGATTCAGCGGCGGTAATTTAAGGGTTTTACGGATGAACTGTTCGCCCTC
>JANMDA010000293.1:0-1721 GCA_031376085.1 Chloracidobacterium sp. | reverse complement strand
GTTACGCGATCCTCTCGGACATTGCTGGTGCCGAAGATCATTACGGTGACATGGACTTTAAGGTTACAGGAACTGCCGACGGCATCACTGCTCTACAGATGGACATCAAGATCGGCGGTATTAACGCGATGATACTTCAGGAAGCTTTGGAACAAGCCAGGAAAGGCCGTCTCCACATTCTGGATATAATGACCAAGACGATTGCCGAACCGCGTGAGGACATTTCGCCGTTCGCTCCGCGCATTATTACGATGCAGATCAACCCGGAGAAGATCCGCGACGTGATTGGCAAAGGCGGTTCGGTTATCCGCTCGATCACTGAGGAAACTGGTGCCAAGATCGACATTGACGATGATGGAACGATCTCGATCGCGTCAGCTGACGGCGAAGCTGCACAGGCAGCGATCGCGAGGATCAAAGCACTGACTGCCGAGGCTGAGATAGGAGAAACTTATCTCGGCACGGTCTCGCGAATAGTTGATTTTGGAGCGTTTGTCGAAATTATTCCGGGACTCGACGGCTTACTGCATATTTCCGAAATATCTGACCGCCGCGTTCGCGACGTTCGCGACGAACTCAAAGAAGGCCAGCAGATAATGGTCAAATGCATTGGCAGGGAAGGCAACAAGATCAAGCTTTCGCGTAAGGCGATCCTTGCAGAAGAAAAGGCAAAAGCTGCTCCTGAAGAAGAGTAAAGCTTTTTTGTAGCAAATAATATCCCAAAACAGGAAATCAAGGCCGGTTGTCACTTTTAGGTGACAACCGGCCGTTTTTTCTTGCAAATGAAAAAGAATCAAAAAAAACAGAAAATTCCCTGGAAAGGAGTGCTCATTAACCATTTTCTCTCGTTGAATTTAGGAAAATTGTGTAAATTTGGCACAGTCCGCCCAGGAAATTGAAAAAAAGACGTGCATTTTTAGTTTTTTTCTGTTACATTTTCAGGACTGCCCCAAAAATCAATTCTACAGTGAGTGCCAACTGAACTGTGAAAACACAATTGTTTTCGCCCAGATACCGTTCGAGTAAGGTACAGACATGAGAAAAATTAACTTTCAGGTATTCCTTTCGGCCATTTGCATGGCTTCGATTTTGGCGGGCTTTACAACTATCAATGCTGGTCCGATCCGATTTGATCAGGTTGTTCAGGTCATAAACGCGCGTCCGGGCAAAACCGGAACGGCTTCGCTGACGCAGCTTAGAGTTGCGGGCGACTATTCGTTCATTTTCGGCGACGATGATGACGACAAGAAAAAAGCTGGCCAGCCGCAAGACGGCCGAGTGATCACTGAAACAAAAAGCGACATCGTCAAAGATGACGTTTGCGATTGCGAAGAAGCGGTGCATGAGCATCGCGGTTTTCCAAAATGGGCATTGCTTGGTTTGGCGGCGATACCGATCGCTTTCATCATAATCAAACATCATGATGACACGCCGACGCCGACGCCTTCTGTACCGGTGACGCCGTCGCCGTCGCCGTCGCAGACACAGACGCCGCATCCATCGACAACGCCGACACCGATGACACCGCCGCCGTCGCCGACACCGCCGCAACCAGTGCCGGAGCCGGTTACGATCCTGCTCTTCGGAACGGGTTTGGCGTCGATCGGCCTCGCTGCCCGCCGCAAATACGGCAAGAAAGGCGATGGAACAACTGAAGACGGGGAAAAATAGGATTATTATCGAGGCAGGCGCCGTCAATGAGATAGCTCTGGCAGCATTGG
>JANMDA010000282.1:0-8643 GCA_031376085.1 Chloracidobacterium sp. | reverse complement strand
CACGACGCTGAATGTACCGCCCTTACTAACGTGCGGGCTTGTGCAATAATTACCAATCATGAATGCAAAAAACTGGAAATATGCCGCACTGCCTACGCTTTTCATGGTTTTTCTTGCTATTTACCCGCAGCTGAATTTTTGCATATCAAAAGGGGCTGAATGGAACGGCGCATATTTCGTTGCGAATTTTGACGAGGTTGCTTATTCAGCTTATGTAAATGCACTGATAAATGGCAAGCCTCGCAAATATGACCAATATCTGGCAACTGAGACGTCACACGAATCGCTGTATTCGATCCAGTTCATTCCCGCATACACGATCGCCATTCCGGCGAAATTGCTCGGCATAACTGCATCGACCGCATTTATCATCCTTAATATTCTGTGCTCTGTGCTCGCGGCGTTGTTCATATTTTGGCTTTTATTCAACATAACGGGAGACGGGCCATTATCTGCGACAGGAGTTCTGATAGTTTGCTGTCTCGGAACAGCGATACCTTACGAGGGCGAACTGCGCGCATGGATTGAAGGGCGTATCCTTGTCGATTTTTTCCCGTTTTTGAGGCGTTACCAGCCAGGTTTTGCTTTTCCATTCTTTTTCCTCTTTTGCACTTCTGTTTGGCTTTCATTGGCGGCAGAAACGCGAAAAAAAACGATCATTTACTCGTTGCTGAGCGGCGTTATTTTTGCGTGGCTTGTTTTCTCATATTTCTTTTTGTGGACGGCCGCAGCGGCGTGGCTTGCTTGTATGTTTCTAATAAGTCTCATCTGGCAGCGGGAAAACTTGAAGAATTTGCTTATTAATACCGGCACTATTGGGGTCATCGGTATCACTGTTCTGATTCCGTATTTCATGATGCTGTCCCAACGCGGTGAGCACATTGACAGTGTTCAACTTCTGACAAACACGCATTTGCCTGATTTCGATTCTCCATCGATGATTATTGGATTGATCATTGCTGTCGGAATAGCGCTTTTTGTCTGGTGGGGCGGCGCCAAGTTAAAAGATCCGCAAACCTTGATTACACTCGCTTTTGCTTTAACTCCGCTTGTCCTATTCAACCAACAAATTGTGACGGGACACTCACTTCAGCCGATTCACTATGAATTATTCATTGCCAACTATTTGGTTCTCGTCGCACTGGTTTTGTTTATCTCGATGATCCTAAAACACGAGGTACAAAGAAGACGAGGGACAACAATTCGTTACTCACTTTTGTGCATTTCAATTATCGTTTTCGGTTGGGGCATCGTTGAGGCGGCCTTGTCAACAAATCGAAATACCCCTTTTGCTGATCTGCGCGATCAGTCAATTCCGGCCATTCGCTATATTGAAAACCAAGAGCAGCAAACACCAACTAAACAACCTAACGCTGTATTCGCGGCAAATACCGGTACATCGGATTTTATACCGACTATTGCTGATCTGCGTCCGCTGTGGAGTTCGCATAGCACCTCTGCCGGCGGCATTGATATCGCCGAAAATAAACGTCTTTTTTACTGCTATCTTTATTACGGCGGTTACGAAGAAAAAGATGTCGAAAATGGTTTGAGGTCGGGAGCTTTCGAGATAATTGCAGCACTGTTTGGGTCTGAGCGGGCGCTGCCCGATCTGGGTCAGAAATCGGCACCGATCACGGAGCAGGAGATCAATGCCGAAGTAAAGTTATACGGTGATTTTGCTAATAATTTCTCGCTGGATACTGCTACTCACCCACTGCTTTCATATGCGATCGTGTCGGCACAAGAGGACCCAAATCTCGTCAATCTCGATAAATGGTATGAGCGCGATGCCGGAACGGTCACAGGTTTGTTAAAAGTTTACAAACTCAAATTGAGGCCGTGAGGAAAGGATTTGATGCCTTCTCAAAACCTATGGTCGTGTCCGGCCCATGGCCGCAGTAAACAGTAAAATCATCATCCAAAGATAGAATGTTTATCTTGATCGATTCGATCAATTGGTCATGATCGCCGCCGGGCAGATCAGTTCGGCCGACAGTTCCGCTAAACAGACAATCACCCGTGAATACAACCCGCTCGGTTTCTTCGACTAAAACAACATGCCCGCGAGTGTGTCCCGGACAATGCTTTACAGAAAATCTTAAATTGCCTACTTCATAAACTTCGCCGTTTTTCCAATTTCGAGTGACTTGCGGCGGATCGTTATAATCAAAACCCAACACTGCCAATTGCGATTGCGGAATGCCCATCATCAGCGGCTGCTGCGGCAGGCCGTAATACAGATCTTCGTCGTCCTTATGAATTAATATTTCGGCGTCTCGAAAAGCTTTAGCAAGATCAAATGTGCCGCCGATGTGGTCAAGGTGCCCGTGCGTGATAGCTATCGCCTGCAATTCAAAACCGCTGGCGTTTATATATGCGATCAATTCGTCCGATCTTTCGCCGGGATCGATACAGATCGCCTTTCGCCTAGATTCACACGCAACAATGCGCGTGTTTTGTTGAAACGGAGTTAATACAAAAGTCTCAATTTTCATTTATCATCGCATCCAAATATTTATCAACGTCAAAATCATCCGATCGCCGTTCCCGAAGCACAAAAATGACTGCGTCGCGATAGGTCTTTGCATCAGGTTTGCCGGTAAAGCAAGGTGTTTCGAGTTCGGTCAAATTCAAATAACTTATTAGGCAGCTCAGCAGCATCCATAGCAAAATCTCTTCACGCGTACCGATTGGATTGTGTTTGATTATGCTTTCACGATCTTCGATTATTCCTTCGCAGATGCGTGCAAATTCGGCCTCGCTTATCTTTGTCATAGCTTTTCTTCGTACATCAGATATTGCGAGCCATGCATTCCGACCTTTTCGTAAACTCTCTGTGCGTGATGGTTATCCGATTCGACATACAATCGAAATCCACATACGTTGCCTTTCTCGACAGCGTTTGTTTTTACAAATTCGTAGAGTTGGCTGTAAATTTGCCGCCCGCGCGCCACTGGCAAAATATAGACGCTTTGTATCCACCAAAACCATGCGTCGCGCCAATCGCTCCATTCGTATGTGATCATCAGGCCGCCGATTATTTTCGTGTCTTCTTCCGCAACGACATAAAATCCCTTTTTCTCGTCGCCAAAAACAGCTTGGACACCGCTTCGCAGCACATTGACGTTAAGCTCTTTGGCTTCTGTTTCGAGCGCCATTGCCTTGTTGAATTCAACCAGCGAATCGGAGTCCGCAGATGTAGCAACCCTAATATTCATATATGTTTCCTTGACGTTGGCCTTTGTGTCATCTAGCCTAATATGTTTTGCGAAAAGCGATCATATGAAACTAAGAATACTCTATCACGGCAATTGTTTCGACGGTGCGGCATCGGCTGCGATATTCAGCAAATTCTACCGCGAAAAGATCGAGCCGCAAGCTGATATTTACTACACGCCGACGATGCATCGAGCCGGAAATGCTTTCGACCGCGAACAGTTTGACGGTGACGAGAATGCGATCGTCGATTTCAAATACTGCCCGGATGAACGTCTGACGTGGTGGTTTGACCATCATCAATCGGCATTTCTTTCACCTTCGGACGAAGAACATTTTTTGGCCGATAAAACGGGGAACAAATTTCTCGATACAACGAGTAAATCCTGTGCAGAATTTATCGCACGCATCACAAAAGATAAGTTCCAATTTGAAAATGAACAGCTTGCCGAACTGATCGAATGGGCTCATATTATAGACGGTGCGCTTTACGAGTCTCCGGCACAATGCGTCGAGCTGCGTTCCTCTGCTCTGAAATTAATGCAGGTGATCGAAGGTGAAAAAGATCCGTCGTTTGTCGAATACATCATAAGAGAAATGACTGAGCGAACACTGGACGAGATCGTCGAAAGCGAAGAGATACAGACAAAACTCACGCCGATCCTCGAACGCCATTGGAACACCGTTAATCTGATCAAGGAGCGGGCAAAATACGAACGCGGCGTTGTTAGCTTTGATCTCACCGATACTGACATCGACGGCTACAACAAATTTATCCCGTATTATTTTTATCCCGAGACGACCTACAATGTTGCCCTTTCGCAAAGTGAATACCGTACCAAAATCTCAGTCGGCTCAAACCCTTGGGCGCCGCGTCCGCGAACTCACAATATCGCCGATATCTGCGAACGCTACGGCGGCGGCGGCCACGCAGTAGTCGGCGCCGTTTCGCTAAAACCCGACGAACTCGATCAAGGCCGAAAATATATGGCCGAGATCATCGAAGAGTTACGATTTCCTGAGTAACAGTTTTTCCTCTAATCCACTGCCTGTTCACGCTTGTGCAGTTTGCTGTGGTCATAGCTGTATATAAAATAAACCAGGAAACCAACGATCATCCAGACGCCGAAGCGGATCCAATTTAGAATTCCGAGCTCGCTCATTAAGTATGTGCAGAACATAACGCCAAGAACGGGGATCAGGGATAATCTTTTCACAAACGAAAGCACGGCCATGAGGATCGCAAACAAGATGAATACGATATACGGTATCTTGTGGCTAAAAGTCCAAACCGCAGTCTCGCCTTCCTCTTTTGGCGTCATATCGGTGAAGAAGTTGCGAACTGCGTCACCGTTAAAGTATAAGAGAGCACAAGCGATCAAAAGAAATAACATCGGAATAATAAAGCGCGAATTTATATAAGGCACGAAACGTTTTTGCCCCGCAAATTCCTTATCCTTTACCAAGACGCCGGCGCACACGATCGTAAATGCAAAGAGCGTTCCGATAACCGACAAATTGGTCACCTCGGACAGGTTCATAAACAGTGCCGGTATCGCGACCATAAACCCGGTCACGATAGTCGAGAACCATGGCGTCCTGAATCGCGGATGAATCGATGAAAACACTTTCGGCAGCAGTCCGTCACGGCTCATCGCCATCCAAAGTCTTGGCTGTCCGAGTTGAAAGACCAGCAGGACCGTTGCCATTGCAATAATAGCGCTCACGGCGATAACGCCTGAGATCCACGGAATGTTCACGCCTTGCGGGCCGAAAACAAAGGCAAGCGGGTCGCCAACGTTCAAAAGTTTATACGAAACCATGCCTGTCAGCACTAGAGCAAGAATCACATATAACACCGTACAGATCAGCAGCGAATAGATCATGCCGCGTGGCAGGGTTTTATACGGGTCCTTGCATTCCTCTGCGGTGGTCGAGAGTGCGTCAAATCCTATGTAGGCGAAGAAAACAGCCGCGACGCCCGCCGTCAGGCCCGAAAAGCCGTTTGGAGCGAACGGCAGCCAATTCTCTGTTTTTACATATGTGGCGCCGACGCCGATCACGAGAAGAATGATGCCGAGCTTTACCGCGACCATAATGTTTGAGGCGGTCTTGGATTCGCGGATGCCGATATAGACCAGGATCGTGATCAAGATCACAATTCCCAGTGCGGGTATATCAGCGATGATCGGCCAACCACCGATCTGCGGAGCGCTTGTCCAGGCGGCGTAAGCTTCAACTACGGATGGGTTGAGCTTATCGGAAATTGCCGTCAACTGATCGCCCGTCATTTGTCCGAGCCCCGCGAGCGTTTGGCCTCCGGCGAGAACTCCCTCGACTAATTCCTTGTTATCGGCAAACCCGCGCGAGGCGCTCAGATAATCCATCGTAAAATATGCGGGAATATTTATGTGGTTGACCTTTAGCAGTTGCGTGAAATAGTCGCTCCAGGAAATCGCAACGGCGATATTGCCTATGGCGTATTCGACGAGAAGGTCCCACCCGATTATCCATGCCATTAGTTCACCAAAGCTCGCGTAAGCATATGTATAGGCGGAGCCGGCAATAGGAATCTTAGAGGCAAACTCCGCGTAACACAAAGCGGCAAATCCGCACGCAACAGCGGCAAAAATAAAAAGCACGATCACAGCGGGACCGCCGTTAAACGACGCCTGACCGACCATTGTGAAAATGCCAGCTCCGATGATCGCGGCTATGCCCAGCATCGTCAGGTCAAAGGTACCGAGAGATCGCCGCAGATGCACTATCCCATCACCGGGAGCGCCGGGAACCAGTTCCTCATCGGCAAAACCGGCGGCGGCATCTGCCTGTATCTGGGCTATCGATTTTTTTCGAAATAAAGAACTTGCCATATTTTTTATCAGAGAGCGGTTTTTAGCGAATTCTGAACCAAATCGGCAAAAGATGCAAGCGCGATGAAGTCTGGAGTCTTAAGTCGGGAGTCTTGAGGCGAAAGCCGAAGCATCCTGCTCTGGACTCAAGACTTTCAAGATTCTAGACTCGTTAGACATGGACTGGAAAATATTTGGAACGGCTTTCTTGACATTATTTTTGGCAGAGCTTGGTGACAAGACTCAGCTTGCTGTTATCACGATGACTGCAAGCACAGAATCTAAGGTGTCTGTATTCCTCGGGGCGAGCCTTGCGTTAGTAACAGTTACGCTTCTGGGTGTGTTGTTTGGCGGCGTTTTGAGTCAGTATGTGCCGACAGAATGGCTTCAGAGGATCGTCGCTGCTGCGTTTATCGTCATCGGGTTGCTGATGTTGTTAGGAAAGCTCTAATACAACACAAAAAAAGGCGGCCCGAAGACCGCCTTTTATGACCTATGGATCGTATCTTTACCAACCCATAAAATCCACATCAGTTATGTTGTCAAAGACATTAACGATCATTGGGGCAAAGGTATAGTGCCGCGAGTCGACACTTAAGACATAGTTCCTGCCAACCGGAATGTCGTCAATCTGGTAATATCCAAACGAGCTTGTGCGGGCCGTTCGAAGGAAACCATTGGCGTCTCTGATCGATACAATCGCATTTAACAGCCCTTGGCCAGTGTTGATCTGGACACGTCCTGAAACAGAAGCTACCGCCGCTGTTGTATTGCTGCATGCCGTTCCCATGAGGGTGTCAATTCGGACGCCTTGATCGCCGAGGGCAACGCCGTTGCTGTCCGAGGCAATCAGCCATCTGACTTTGACAAGCTGGCCGTTGGACGACGGAGGTAGATTTACTGTGGTCGTGATGTATGCGGGAACCGCGACGGTGCCTCCTGAGAGACCGCTCCAGGCCATACGGCCGCTTATGGGGCTGCCGAATTGATTGCTGATCGTCTTATTGTAACCGCCGGTTACAAAGCTTCCTCCCGCATCAATAATATCCTGGAACGGCTGGCCGCTAATGCTGATCTCCAAAACCATTCCGTCAAATCCGATCTGCGAGGCCGCACCCGCGTCCTCAAGGTTGAATGAATTGCGGAAAGTCATCTGCATACTGCCCGGCGTAACCGGATAGCTCGGCGAGAGCAATGCGGTCGTGCCGACTGTCGCTGCCGAAGCCGCGAAAGCATCTGTTGTCGGTGAATCCGGATTGATCGTGGAAGTTACCCAACGCGAAGTCCCGCCAGTTGCGACCGAAATCCAACCAACCGGCAAATTCGGCACAGATGCCGTATCAAAGTTCTGAGGACATCCGATCGGTGTCGAGGTTGCCGTCGGTGTTGCTGTATTCGTAGCTGTCGGCGTGTTTGTCGGCGTACTCGTCGCAGTCGGTGTATTTGTAGGAGTATTCGTTGCCGTACTCGTTGGTACTACCGTTGGAGTGTTCGTCGGAGTATTCGTCGCAGTTGGCGTATTTGTAGCCGTCGGCGTGTTTGTAGGTGTATTGGTTGCCGTACTTGTCGGTACTACCGTTGGGGTGTTCGTTGGCGTGTTGGTCGCTGTGATCGTCGCCGTCGGTGTGTTTGTAGGAGTAAACGTCGCAGTCGCAGTGGCCGTTGGAGTGTTTGTTGCTGTGCTTGTCGCCGTTGGCGTATTAGTCGGCGTATTGGTCGCTGTGATCGTCGCCGTAGGTGTGTTTGTAGAAGTAAACGTTGCCGTCGGCGTATTCGTCGGTGTGTTTGTCGCCGTGATTGTCGCTGTAGGTGTATTGGTTGGCGTAAAGGTCGCCGTCGCAGTGGCCGTCGGAGTGTTGGTTGCCGTGATCGTTGCTGTCGGAGTATTAGTTGGAGTATTTGTAGGCGTATCCGTTGCGGTTGCTGACGGCGTAGGAGTATCGGTAGCAGTCGCCGTCGGCGTCGAAGTATTGGTTGCCGTAGCCGTTGGCGTGAAAGTGCTGGTTGCCGTAGGCGTTGGAGTAAAAGTTTCCGTTGCAGTTGCCGTAGGGGTAAACGTCGCAGTCGCAGTCGCCGTTGGAGTAAATGTCTCCGTCGCTGTTGGCGTAGGTGTGAATGTTTCCGTAGCTGTTGGCGTTGGAGTAAATGTCTCCGTAGCTGTTGCAGTCGGGGTAAATGTTTCAGTTGCCGTTGCTGTCGGCGTAAACGTCTGAGTCGGAGTTGGAGTAAACGTTTCCGTAGCTGTTGCAGTCGGAGTAAACGTTTCCGTTTCCGTTGCAGTCGGTGTAAATGTCTCTGTCGCAGTCGCCGTTGGTGTAAACGTTTCCGTCGCAGTCGGCGTTGGCGTAGCTGTCTCCGTCTCTGTCGCCGTTGGTGTAAATGTCTCTGTCGCAGTCGACGTTGGCGTAGCTGTCTCAGTTGCAGTTGCCGTCGGCGTGTCCGTAGCTGTCGGAGTGAATGTTTCCGTCTCAGTTGCGGTGGGAGTAAATGTTTCCGTAGCTGTTGCCGTTGGCGTAAATGTTTCGGTGGCAGTTGCCGTCGGAGTAAACGTTTCAGTTGCGGTTGCCGTCGG